>CABMJK010000018.1 GCA_902386535.1 Candidatus Burarchaeum australiense
AACACTGCTAGGGCGCCGAAGGCGCCCGCGCCGCCGCTGGCTATATTTGCTTGTTAAAGAAAGAAGAATTGGGGCGCTTTCATCCAACGTCTGAAGACGTTGGGTTTCCCGCGCCTAGGCAACTAAACATATAGATTTAGATCTGCAATTATGGGTATATAAAATTAGCTATATAGAAATTATAGAACTATGACTATTTTCTAAGCCTCTCCGGTTCCAGATCCCACTTCAGCGGGCACTTCTCGCACAGCGGCTTTTCCTTCTTGCAATAGTTCTTGCCCAGCTCGACAATCTGCGCGTGCAGCTCGTTGAACAGGGCCGTCTCATTCGGTATGTTGTCCTCGAACAGCCGCTTGTAATCGGAATAGCGCTTGCCGCAGCATAGCTTGTGCCTGTTGCAGAACCTCCTGGTGTAGGCGTCCACCACGAACTCCGGCTTTCCGAGCGCGTAGAGCATAATCGAGTCCGCGGTCTCCTCGCCCACGCCGTTGATGCCGAGCAGGTCGAGCCTCAGCAGCTCGTCCTCCAGGAACTTCCACTTCTCCTCCAAATACCAGCGCGCGACTTCGCGCAGCCTCTTGGCCTTCTGCCTGTAGAAGCCGCTCGGCCTAACCAGTTTCTGCAATATGCGCAGGTCTGCCTTCGCAATTTTTTCAGCATCCAGCATCTTCGCTTTCTTCAAATTTGCAATCGCCTTCTCCGCGTTGCCCCAATTCGTGTTCTGCGTGAGCACCGCGCCCACGACCACCTCGAAAGGGCTGTCGCCGGGCCACCAGTGCCGCTCGCCAAAGTGGCAGTAAAGGGCCTTGAAAATCCGCATGAGACGGGCGCGCAACCTAAACCCTCTCCTCGACTTCCTTTACGACCCGCTCTATGAAATCATCCAGGGGCTCATTGGAAATCGCGCCCTTGCGGTCGCGCACCTGCAGCGCACCACTCTGTCTCTCCTTGTCGCCGATGACCAGCATGTAAGGCACCTTCGCCATCTGCGCCTCCCGTATCTTGTAGTTGATGGTCTTCGAGGTGTCGTCCACTTCGGCCCGCAGCCCGGCCTTCTTCATGCGCGAGCAAAGCTCGTACGCGAAAGGTGCATGGCCGTCATTCACGGGCAGCAGCGCCACCTGGACCGGCGAAAGCCACACCGGGAACGCGCCGCCGTAGTGCTCAATCAGCACGCCCATGAACCTCTCTATCGAGCCCAGCAGCGCGCGGTGAATCATGATGGGCGTGTGCTTCGTGCCGTCAGCGCCTTCGTAGGTCGCGCCGAACCGCGCGGGCATCTGGAAGTCCAGTTGGATGGTGGCGCACTGCCATCGCCGGCCCAGCGCGTCCTTAATGTGCATGTCAATCTTCGGCCCGTAGAACGCGCCCTCGCCGGCCTTGACCTCGTACTTCAGTCCCTTGGCCTCGAGCGCGTCGGCAAGCGCCTTCTCGGCCTGCACCCACTGCTCGTCAGTGCCGATGGCCTTGGCTGGCTTGGTGCTCAACTCGATCACATACTCGAACTTGAACACGTCGTTGTAAAGATAACCCACGAATTCGAGCAGCCGAACCAGTTCGTCCTTTAGCTGCTCGGGGGTGACGAAAATGTGCGCGTCGTCCTGGCACATCTTGCGCACGCGCGTCATGCCCGTGAGCGTGCCCGTGGCCTCGTTCCTGTGCAGGGGCGCGAAATCCGCAATGCGCAGGGGCAAATCCCGGTAGCTGTGCGAAGTGCTCTTGTAAATCAGCAGGTGCGAGGGGCAGTTCATGGGCTTGAGGCTGAACTCCCGCTCGTCAATCTTGAGCAGGAACATGTTCTGCTTGAAGTGCTCCCAGTGGCCCGAAGTCTCCCACAAGGTCTTCTCGTAAAGCAGAGGCGTTATGACCTCCTGGTAGCCCCGTTTCCGGTATTCCTGCCGCATGAAGTCGAGCAGCACGTTGTAAATGATGGTGCCCTTGGGCAGGAAGAACGGCGCGCCGGGGCTGTACTCGTGCATCATGAACAGGCCAAGCTCGCGGCCCAGCTTCCGGTGGTCGCGCTTCTCCGCCTCCTCGAGCCTGTGCAAGTGCTCGGCCAGCATCTTCTTCTCGGGGAAGGAAATGCCGTAGATTCTCTGCAGCATCGGGTTGGTGGAAATGCCGCGCCAGTAGGCTCCCGCCACTTCGGTCAGCCTGATGGCCTTGATGTACTTGGTGCTCGGCACGTGCGGCCCGCGGCACATGTCGGTAAACTCTGCCTGCCTGTAAAGCGAGACCTGCGCATCGGGTATCTCGTCCAGCACGTCCACCTTGTAAACCTCGCCCGCCTTCTGATACATCTTGATTGCCTCGGCCTTCTTCATTTCGAGCCGCTCAATCTTGATGTCCTTGGCCGCGAGCTCTTCCATCTTCTTCTGGATTTTCTCGAGGTCTGCCGGAGTTAGCGGCGTCTTGATGTCAAAATCATAGTAGAAGCCTTCCTCAATGGCAGGCCCGATTGCGAGCTTTGCCTCTGGGAAAAGCTGTTTCACGGCCTGGGCCATGAGGTGCGAGGTGCTGTGCCAATAGACCTCCTTGCCTTCAGGGTCCGCGAACGTCACGATTCTCAGTGCGCAATCCTTCTCGAGCGGCATCGTGAGGTCCACCAGCTTGCCGTCAACCTTGGCCGCCAGCGCAGCCTCGCCCAGTCGCCTGCCGATCTTCTCCGCTACCTCTAGAGGGATTGAGCCCTTCTTCACCTCTAGCGTCTTGCCGTCAGGAAGCCTTACCGAAATCATGGGCATAGATATGGAATAAAGGTTAAAATGCCTAACCTGGATGTAAGGGCAGTACGAAGGTGAAAAAATGGCAAAAAACCCCAAGGCAGACGCGCCAACGCAGGGCAGCGTGCGCATTGCATTCTCAACGGCAGGCAAGGATTTCCACCTCGAGGTGCGGGGCGGCAAGCTCGAGGACTGCGAGAAGACTTTTGAGCGGCTGTTCAACAAGGTGAAGCTGGCGCACGAGCCCGAGGACTCGCACTACGGCTGATTTTTCCCCGGCCCCTGATGGGCTAGCATTCCGTCAGAGGAAAACCTCACTCCCCGTTCTCTTTCATGATCATTTTCACGAGTCCCGCCAGTGCGACAAGCATCCACGTGGCCTCGAGGATTACAAACGGCATAAAGCTTATCAGGAAAGAGGCGTAGGCAGACAGCCCCCCGCCAAGGACGTTCATGAGCGCATATGCCTTCGAATCCTGGCGCATGAACTTGAACAGAGTCAGGAAAAACGCCAGCAGCAGAAGTGCTACGCCGACTGAGCCTATGACAACCGGAGATTCAAACATGGGATGGAGTTGAATCCGCAAGAAATAAATAATAAATATCCGCGCGCCCAAAATAATGCCATGAACAGCACCTACTTCGGCAACTTTTCCTGTGTCCTGCCAAAGAAGCTCGGCGGCTGTGACCTGCCGGGCCGCTATAATCATATAGACGAGGACCTGAAGTGGCTGAAGGCGCAGGGCGTCGGGGCCATAGTCACGCTCACCGAGCAGCGGCTCTCGAGCGAAAAGCTCGGCTCCTTCGAGTATCTTCACATACCGGTGATTGACATGACCGCGCCCACCTTTGCCCAGATGGACAAGTTCGTGAAGTTCGCAGCTAGAATGATTAGGAAGAATAAGGCCGTGGTGGCGCACTGCCATGCGGGCATAGGCAGGACGGGTACGATGCTGGCGTGCTATTTGGTCTCGGCGGGCTATGAGCCCAGGAAGGCCTTGGAGCAGGTCAAGCGCACTCGGGGCTACGACCTTTTCACGCCTGAGCAGTACGAGGCGGTGGAGCTGTATTACTGGGCAAAGGAACGGGGCGCAAGGCATTAAACTACGCTTATTGCCGAACCCACCTTCGCTAACCTTTATAAGCCTTGCTGGTGGAATAATTTGACGTAATCGCGTAAGGCGATAAGCGAGATTTGAACAAAATACGAGACGATGCCATGGACAAGCTCAGCGTGAAAATTGCAGGCGAGATAGCCCTCAGCGACACGCCCGGCGGCACGATGAAGAAGTGGCGCGAGATATTCGGCATAACGCAGGTGCAGCTGGGCGAATATTTGAAAATCTCGCCAAGCACCATAAGCGATTATGAGGGCAACAGGCGCAAGTCGCCAGGCATCGGAGTCGTGAAAAGGTTCATCGAGGCCCTGATAGCAATAGACGCGCAGCGCGGCGAGCACGTTGCGCAGAAGTTCCGCGACGAGGAGAAGAGCAGGAAGTTCTACGAGGTGCACGACTTCTCGAGCGCAGTCACGGCCGAGGCGTTCGCCAAGGCCATAGACGCCAAGGTGATATCCAACGAGGAGCTCCTGCGCGAGAAGAAAATCTACGGCTACACGCTGATAGACAGCATCAAAGTGATACTCGAAATGCCCTACAGCGAATTCCCGAAGCTCTACGGGCAGACGAACGAGCGCGCCTTCCTGTTCACCGAGGTGAGCACTGGCCGCTCGCCGATGGTCGTGCTGCGCGTGACTCCCATGAAGCCCAGCATAGTGGTGCTGCACGGGATACAGGCAGTGGACAAGCTCGCAATAAAAATAGCGCAGAAGGAACGCATACCGCTTCTCACGACAAAGCTCAGCCTGCCGGAGATTGCAGAAGCTCTTAAGAAGTGGTAAGGCGGAAGAAGGCGACGAGGGACGCAAAATTTGTGATTTTATGGCAGTTGGAATAGTGGGATACGGCGGCTATGTGCCCCGCTACCGCATAAAAGTCGAGGACATCGCGCGCACCTGGGGCGAGGAGGCCCAGCGCATAAAGGACGGGCTGGGCATTTTCGAGAAGAGCGTGCCCGACCTCGACGAGGATGCCGCGACCATGGCGGTCGAGAGCGCGAGGAATGCGATTGCCCACGCGGGCATCAACCCCCAGACCCTGGGCGCCGTGTTCGTCGGCAGCGAGTCGCACCCCTACGCGGTCAAGCCCACTGCGACCATAGTGGCCGAGGCGCTTGGCGCCACGCCCAACCTCACGGCAGCGGACCTGGAGTTCGCGTGCAAGGCAGGCACGACTGCCATCCAGTGCTGCATGGGCATGGTCTCATCCGGCATGATTGAGCACGGGCTTGCCATCGGCTCCGACACCTCGCAGGGAAGGCCCGGCGACGCGCTGGAATACACGGCAAGTGCGGGTGCGGGCTCGTTCATAATAGGCAAGGACAACCTGGTTGCGGAAATTCTCGGAACATATTCATACACGACAGATACGCCCGACTTCTGGCGCAGGCCGTCGGCCGACTTCCCCTCGCACGGCGGCAGGTTCACGGGCGAGCCGGCCTACTTCAAGCACGTGGTGAACGCGACCAAGGGGCTTATGGAGAAGATGAAAATCGGGCCGAAGGACCCGGACTACGTGGTGTTCCACCAGCCGAACGGCAAGTTCCCGCGCGAGGCTGCCAAGATACTCGGCATAGACGCGAAGAAGCTCGAACCCGGCCTGCTAACGCCGCGCATAGGCAACACCTATTCGGGTGCGTCGATGCTCGGGCTCGCGGCCACGCTCGACGTGGCAAAGCCGGGGCAGCACATACTCGTCACCTCCTTCGGAAGCGGGGCGGGCAGCGACTCGTTCCTCATCAAGGTGACCGACGCGATTGAGGCAAAGAGGCCCAGGAGCGTCATGCTTTCAACTTACATCGACAAGAGGGAATATCTCGATTACGGGTTGTACGTGAAGTTCAGGAAGAAGCTGAAGAGTTTGTAGTGACTATGCGGGCGAGATGATATTGTGAGACGCGTTGCAGTCGTTGGAGTCGGCCTGACCAAGTTCGGCGAGAACTGGGACCACAGCTTCCGCGACCTCATAACGGATGCTGGCATTCATGCGCTAGCCGACGCCAACATGTCGGGCGCCGACATAGACGCGCTCTACGGAGGCACAATGGCGGCGGGCAGGCTCATCGGCCAGGAGCACATCACCGCGCTCATCGCGGACTTCATGGGCCTCAATCCGATTCCTGCTACGCGAGTTGAAGCGGCCTGCGCGAGCGGCGGCGTTGCCCTGCGCACGGGCTACATGGCGGTTGCGAGCGGCATCCACGACCACGTCGTGGTGGGCGGGGTCGAGAAGATGACCGACGTGAGCAGCGGCGAGGTCGCGAGCGCGCTCGGCGGGGCGGGGGACCAGGAGTGGGAGCTCTTCATGGGCGCCACGTTCCCGAGCCTTTATGCGCTGATGGCCCGCAGGCACATGCACGAGTACGGCACCACCGAGGAGCAGATGGCCCAGGTGGCGGTGAAAAACCACTACAACGCGGCGCGCAACAAGTATGCGCAGTACCAGAAGGAAATCACGCTCGAGACTGTCATGAAGTCCAAGGTAATCTCGTCGCCGCTAAAGGTTTTCGACTGCTCGCCCATAACCGACGGCGCGGCCGTGGCGATTCTCGTGCCGCTCGAGCAGGCGCGCAAGTACACCGACACGCCCATAGAGATAGTGGCGAGCGCCCAGGCCAGCGACAAGCTCTCGCTACACTCTCGCGAGTCGATTACGCGCCTTGACGCCACCATAATTGCGGCCAAAAAAGCCTACGCGCAGGCCAAGGTCGAGCCCAAGGACATCGACGTGGCCGAGGTGCATGACTGCTTCACGATAGCCGAGCTGATGGCAATCGAGGACTTGGGCTTCTGCAGGAAGGGCGAAGGCGGCAAGATGACCGCGCAGGGCGAGACCGCGCTCAACGCCAAGATATCGGTGAACACGAGCGGCGGCCTGAAGGGCTGCGGCCACCCGGTCGGCGCCACGGGCGTGAAGCAGATAGCCGAGATCGTCTGGCAACTCCGCGGGCAGGCTGGCGACAGGCAGGTCAAGGGAGCCGAGGTAGGCCTCACGCACAACGTGGGCGGAAGCGGCGCGACCTGCGTAGTTAACATTTTGAAGAGGGCGAACTAGACTCGACAAAAGTTGATTGAATGATTAGCTCACCATCAAGCTGGAGGCGCATACCTGAGCGCTACTGCCTCATAGGCAGCACGTGCGAGACGTGCAACACCAACTATTTCCCTCCGCGCCCCATTTGCCCGAAGTGTAGGCGCAGGGGCAAGATAAAGGACAAGCAATATTCGGGCAGGGGCAAGGTCTACTCGTTCAGCGAGGTAAACGTGCCACCCAGCGGTTTCGAGATAGAGGCGCCCTACGTGATCGCGCTCATCGAGCTCGAGGAGGGCCCGTACCTCACGGCCCAGGTGGTCGACTGCGAGGAGAAGGACGTGAAGATAGGCTCGCCGGTGCGCATGGTCTTCAGGAAGATACAGGAGAGCGGCCCCGAAGGGCTCATCCACTACGGTTTTAAATTCGTCCTTTCCAAATAGTCGCAAGTCGAAGAAGCCAGGTGGGAAGTGAATCCATGAACGCGAGCGACACGTGGAGATTAATCGTAATAGCCGTGCTTGCATTTTCGCTGCTCTCTTTCGCGAGCAGGGCCTACATTTCAACGAACTCTTTCCCGTATGCCAGCGGCCTCCTCGCATTCCAGGCCGGCCAGGCAGGCTCTTCCGACCCAGTCAATAACGTTTTCTACCAGCTCTCCGCGGCCATCGTGCCCTTTACAGGCCTGCAATACTTCGGGCCCCTCATGGGCACGCTTTCCATCCTGCTGATCTATCTCGCTCTGTACAGGCGCTTCGGCGCCATGCCCGCGCTAATCGCATCGGGCATACTCGTCTCCTCCTTTGCATTCACCTCGTTTGCTTCCGCCGGAATCTTCCTGCCGGCTTCGCCAGCTTTCCTCCTCTTCGCAGCGGGCGCGTACGCCTTCCTTGCCTCTGACGACAAGAGCAGGCAGCCGGCGCTCTCGATAGTGGGCGCGCTTTTCCTCGCGGCTGCGGCTCTCGCAAGCCAGGCCTCGCTGCCGCTCTCCATCATACTCGCACTTTCACTGCTGGCACAGGCACTCTATGACCTGATGGGCAAGCGCGAGTCCAACATCATGGCGGCGAGTCTCGCCCTTGTCGGAGTTGGCGCAGGCATCGCGCTCGCAGGCCTTCCGTCATCCACCTTTTCCACCGAGCCGGTGATGAAACTGGCCTTCATAAACTTCTTCGCAGCCCTTCCGCTTGCTCTGCCGGCGCTTGCCATTTCCCTGCTCTTTACTTACCATGGCAAGGCAGGCAATCATGCATTCACGGCCATTTTGCTTCTGCTTTCATTCATAGTCGCGCCCTATTCCGCCTATGCCGCCCTCTTCGGTGCGGCCTTTGGCTGTGCCTACGCCCTCCAATGGGTCTCGAAAGACAAGGACAGAAGCGCAGCCGGCCAGCGCGAAGAAATGCTTTTCCTGGGCCTGCTCGCCTTCTCGATACTCTTCCCGATACTCTACATCTATGACTTCGGAGAGGTGCGCGCATTTGCGTTCGCCATGGTGATAGCCGTAATCGGTGCCGCATCCATCAAGCTTTACCAGGAAAGCCTGGGCGCGTTCAAGGCAGCGGTCTACACGCTCGCGCTCTTCGCCCTTTTCTCCTCGCTCGCCACGGGCGCAGTGCTCGCCCAATCGCAGTACAAGGGCGCCAATTCCGACGTAGTTGCAGCCCTGCAATGGGCCGCAGCCAACACGCCTCCTGGCGCCACGATCGCAGGCTTCGGCCTTGCCGACCAGATATCTTATTTCTCCCACAGGCAGGCAGCCTCCGATGACGCGCTCGTCGCGCGCTTCCTGCTGACTTCCGCTCCTGCAGGCAGCCTCAGCCAAACGGGCATCGATTATCTCGTGGTTGACGGCCGCAGCTTTGACGACCTTTCGCCCCTGCGCGATGCCTCTGGAGAAAGCGGCGTGCGCATGGACTCATTCCTCTTTGCGGGCCTGGTGCGCGACCCGCAGGGCGGCAACATCTACGCAGTTTTCGTGGGTCCGGACTCCCAGCTCTACGCGCCCTACGACACGCAGACCAATGCGCTGGCCGGCTACAGCTACAGGCTGAACCGCGGAGGCGAGTCGTTTGACCTGGCCTCGAGCCGCGTGCTGCTGCTCAAATACAACGACACGGTGGGGCTCCAGCCCTATGACCGCATGATTTACCCCGGCGAAAGCTATGGGGCGAACCTCTTCAAGCTCTACTTCGGCGAGGTGGCCGGAATGGAGAAAGTTTATCCTACAGGCGAAGGCGCGGTCAGAATTTACAGGATAACTAATTCTGGTGGAACGAATGAATCTTGATTTCGACACCACTGCCGTCCTGGTCGCATTCATAAGTTTTGCAATAGTGGCCCTAAGCACCAAATGGCTCATCCGCAAGATGACCTGGCTGAAGTTCGTGGACAAGGACATGAACAAGAGGGACCAGCCACTCGTGCCGAAGATGGGTGGTATCTCGATAGTCCTGGGTTTCGTTCTCGCGGTCCTGCTCTCGCTCCAGCTCAGCTCGCAGATAAACGCGGTGCTCATGCTGGCGGCCATAAACACAGTGGTGCTCATCGCCTTCCTTGGCCTTGTCGATGACATCATGAACCTGCGCGACCGCTACCGCGTCATACTGCCCATTTTCGCCGCCCTGCCCCTCATGGTGGTGAAGGCCGGCACAAGCACCATCGGCGTGCCTTTCTTCGGCGAGGTGAACTTCAACCTCGGCACCATTTATCTTCCATTCCTCGGCCCGTTCGAAGCCAACCTCTACATCCTCCTGCTCATACCGCTTGGCGTGGTGGCCTCCTCGAACCTCATCAACCTGCTCGGAGGCTTCAACGGCCTTGAGGTCGGCATCGGGGCCATTGTAAGCGCGACCCTCGCGATTGCAGTCCTCCTGATGGGCTTCCCCGCCGCCTCGCCCGAAGCCCTTTTCCTTGCCACCGCAATGTTCGGTGCCTGCGCAGGCTTCCTAATCTACAATTGGTATCCCGCCAAGATTTTCCCGGGCAACATCACAACCTATGCCCTGGGCGCGACAGTTGCGGCTGCGGTCATCATCGGCAACATGGAAAGAATCGGGGTGATTGTGCTTTCGCCCCAGATAATCGAGTTCTTCCTCAAGGCTCGCTCGGGTTTCCAAGCCGAGAACTTCGGCAAGGTGGGCAAGGACGGCCGCCTCAGTTACGACGGCCCTATCCACTCGCTAACGCACCTGACCATGAAGCTCTTCAGGCCCACCGAGCAGCAGCTGGTTCTTTACCACATCGCGCTGCAGGCCATCGCTGGCAATGCCGAGCTCGGGAGCATTTACATCTAAAATTCCCACCCTGAAGTGCACCAGTCGGGTGGCTCGGAATGTGAGGGCTCCTGTTTCCCCTTATCTTTTTCGAGTGCCTTCTTGGTTTTTTGAAGCTCGGCAATCTCGCCTTTAAGCCGGCCAATGGCAGCTTGCAGATTGGTTATTGTTCGCCCATTCTTCTCTATGTCCCTTTCCTGTTTCGCTTTCTTGCCCTCCAGTTCCTCGACTTCTTTCCGAAGCGCATCTGCTTTCGAGAGCGGAATATCCGGCGACTCCCTTTTTTTGTACATAGATGGGTAGTCGAAACCGCGTTCCCGCCTGCCTATGACGCCCAACGCGGCTTCTACGCTCGGCTCCCTCGGTCTTACGAGTCCCCGAGAGCTATCTCTCGAAGGGCAACCACCCTTCGTTCCTAATTCTCACCCCGTTTCCCATCTGTTCCATTTTCCCACCTCGTTTTTTGTTTTTACAACTTCGCCTTACCATACTCCCATTCCCGTATTCGGCGCCCTTCTCTGCGCTTCTTCCCGCATCGCCTTCATCTGCGTTTTTTGCTCTGCGCTGGGCTCATACGTGTCCTGCCCATTTTTCTTTCGCGACTCGGCAACCAGCTCGTTCAGGCCGGGCGCAGTGCCGCCGCATCCATGGTGATTGCGGTCCATCACAAGCCCTTCGATTCCGTGGGCAAGTTCCGTGCATTCTATTGCGCGGGCCTGCAGCCGCTGAACCCCGAGGGCATCAGGCAGCTTCGCTTCCCTAACACCGCCCGTGGAAACGGGACCACCCTTCACCGGCTGCCCCGTTCTTCACACCAGTCTTCATCCCATATGTCATACTCTCACCTCGTAGTTTTCTCGCGCGCCCCAAAACCGAACCGAGACTGCGCGTGCTCAGATCCTAAAGAAAAATCCGAAATAGAGGCCGTAAACTTCGCAGCTTTCGCTTTCACTAACTAGACAGACAGAATCAGACAGTTCAGTCCCGGAAGGGACACCACCCTTTCATCTCAAACCTCTTGTCAATCGTTGGCTTCTGTTAGGAATACCGCTTATATTTAAAGCTTCCGCCACTCGGCAAGTTTTTTTCTGCGCCAGCCGCCTCTTTAAATCTTTAAATAGTTGGGATTCGCATATTTACCATGGCTCCACAACACAGACGTGCTATTTCGAGTGTGGCTGTGGAAAAGCCGACTGCTGTAAAAGTTTCTTCACCATTGGACCCGCAGAGGCTAGCCAATGGCTTGCTGAGGGACGGACCGGAATCAAAAGCGATTGAAACCATTGCAACTGGGATTAGCGATGCCTCCAAGGCGACACCTGTTAATTCTGATTTCGAAAAATTCTGGAATCTTGTCAGCAAACGTGTAAGGGTCGTTGCCATACGCCTTGCCCGTAACCTATATCCGGAGCAGAAGCACCTTTCCTGGGAGGATCTGTTTCATGTTGCTTTTGAGCCTCTTAGGAAGGATTTCGAAGTCCATCCCTCCAAATGGTGCGACCCTTCCCTTCCGCCATCCTACCTGATAAATCGGGCTGGACAAATTGCAAGAAACAAAATCATCGACCATCTCAGGACGATAGTTGACCGGCACACACATGCGCTTCGAGAGGCGAACCTAAAACTTCAGGACATGGGGCTGCCATTAACCGCAAAGAATCTTTCCAAGGTGCTGGGCTACGAAGTATCCGAAAGCGATGTCATACGGTGCATTCCCCGTGGAAGTCTTGACCGCCCTCTTGGAGATGATGAGATGGCGGCGACAGTGAAAGACCTCGTGCGTTCGCCGATGCCAGGGCCTACGGATTCTTCAATCCCGACCAATCCAGAAATTTCCATGATGCAAGACCTTGAACGCGCCTTACCCCATGCCGGTCTCACTCCAACGGAAACCGTAATTCTCGCCCTGCGTTTTGGAAACCCGCAGATACTCGGCGCCATGGAGGCCCTGCAAAAATTAAAGGAAGGAAATAAGCGGAGCGCCCCCGGCTCAAAGCCGATTACGCCCGCGCAATTCAAAAGGATAGGCATTACGCTCAGGTCCCAAGCCGAACTTGCGGACATGGGGATAATTCAGAAGTATCTGTCCCTGAAAAAAATCGGCGAGCTCCTCGGAATCAGCGAAAGTCGCACCTGCCAGCTCGAGGGACGCGCCATGAAGAAGTTCCAGACCGTAGTGGAGGCCTACGGCGGCGTCATCTGGCGGCCCGCCAAGGTCAACATATAAATACCACTCCGCCGATAGCAGCCCATGCCCGAAGAATCCATAGTCGGAAACAAGATTGTCGTCGACTGTTCCGCCTCTCCCTACGAACTATTTTCCCCGCAGTTCATCAACAACCACATCAAGGCACTGACGACGCTGATGAACGACAAGATAAAGGGCATACGCTACGAGGAGGAAATAATCATCGAGTTCGACGAGGAAAAGACTGCGATAATCTACGAGTACGTGAAGGCCATACACGCGCTCGAAATGCTCACGCTCAAGCCCGAGACCTTCGGCAGGCCCGAGGACGACGGCTATGCGAAGCGCAAGCGCGTCTTCCAAAAGACCTACGAGGCCATGTTCCAGAGCCCGCTGGTTGCCGTGATGACGCTGAACGAATACCAGGAGCCCGTGCCCGAGCGGGGAATGTTCATAGACGGCTACAAGCGCTTCATGCTCTACAAGCAGGACGAACTGGAGGCCATAACCAAGACGCGTTTCTACCAGCTCGTGCAGAAATACGGGGACGCGCGGCAGGTGTTCATTTCCTTTGCGGGCCTGCGCAGCTTCAGGTTCGTGCAGTCCCTGGTGCTCGACATGCCCAAGAATGCCGTGCTCGTCGACTCGCCGGACTCCGCCTATCCTCTCGAGTTCGGCATAGCGGCGCGCGTTTACGACGTGCCGGGGCTCGACGTGCGGCTCTACGTCCACGAGAATCCGCTCATAGATTCCCTCGACGACAGGCTGCAAAAACTCCTGAAGGAGGAAATCGTGCGCGGCATGGAGGAGGCCGAGCACATCGAGACCGGCAACTTCGAGCTGCTGTACGAGGAGAGGACGCGCGAGTACAGGCGCCACTTCCTGGACAAGGCCTCGCTGATGGGAATTGCGCTGAGCGAGGAGCAGGCGCAGGCAATGGCGCATGAGGCGGCAAGCTGGAGCGTAGGCCTTGGCGCGCCGCTCGAAAACCTGGCTCTCGACGCGAAGAACATAACCGACATCTACATAGACAGCGAGAACTCGCCAATCTACATTGAGCACCTGAAGTTCGGCCTCTGCCACACGCTCTGGCGCTACAACCGCGAGATACTCGAGCACATGGCGAAGAACATAATGATGGTCACCAAGGACGTGCGGCGCTTTGACGAGAAGAATCCCATCGCAGACGTGTTCCTCACTCGGCTCAACATGAGGTGCCACCTGCAGGGCCCGCCTGCCACTTTCGGAGAGATACAGGCCGCGCTCAGGCTCATGAAGCGCACTCCCTTCACCT
>CABMJK010000019.1 GCA_902386535.1 Candidatus Burarchaeum australiense
CCGCGTTTATTTCGATTTCCGAAGCGGTGAATTTCCCGTATTCTGCCAGGAGCTGCACAGCCTCCGCATTCCTGCTTCCTTCCGCTGCCGCAGCCACTTTTTCAACGCACGCGTCCATCTTCTCCTTTCCGGCTGGCCGATAGAACGAGGCTTCCTTGCCGAAAACAGCCTGATACGCCTTTGCGCTTTCCCCCGTCGGGTAGCCGAGCGTCTCCAATAGCGCCAAAAATGTTTTGCTCCTCGTCCCCCTTACAGCTTCCCTCTCCTTCAATAGCCTGCTGGTGTCGTATTTTATGCGCTCAACCTCTGCCGCCTTCCGCTGTTCGGGCGAAAGGGGCAGGCGGGCCTCTCGCGCAAGCCCCTGGTTTCCGAATCCGCCGTTCCCCCTGGCCAGTCTCGGAGGCATTGCCTTTGGAGGCCTTTCAACTACCGCAATTAGCTCAGCCATGCCGCTCCTTTATGCATTTTCAGGTTTTTAAATGATTCGTCCAATCGCATTTCATGCCCGAGGCCCAAGTGCCTGCCATTCAGCTGTTCAGGGAAAAGGCGAGCCCCGCAAAATACGGCGAGCTGGAGCTCGCGCCCAGCATCCGCGGGGTGCTCGAGGCGCGCGGCATCTCGAAACTTTACAAGCACCAGGCCGACGCAATCGGGCTCGTGCGGCAGGGCAGGAACATCGTGGTGCGCGCGCCGACCGCGAGCGGCAAGAGCGAAATCTACCTCGTGCCGCTGGCCGAGGCCAGCCTGCAGGGCAAGCGCTCGCTCGTCATCTACCCAACCAAGGCCCTCTCGCGCGACCAGCTTGAGCGCTTCAACGAATTCTCGATGCTTGGCGTCAGAACCGCAGTCTATGATGGCGACACGCCCCAGCACGAGCGGGAAAAGATACGCCTGCGCATGCCGCACAACGTCATCACGAACATGGACATGCTCCACCACATGCTGCTGAACGAGCGGAAGTTCGCCTGGCTCTGGCCCTCCCTCAGGTTCATAGTTGTCGACGAGATACACACCTACAGCGGCTCGTTCGGAGCGCACGCGTGCAACGTCCTGAGGAGGCTGAAGCGGGTTTGCGTTAAGCATAAGGCGAGCCTGCAATTCATTTTCTGCTCGGCCACAATCGCGAACGTGCGCGAGTTCGCCGAGCTCCTGGGCGAGGAGAAGTTCGAGCTCGTGGACGCCGAGTCTGCGTCCAAGCCCGAGATTGCTCACAAGATTCTAGTGCCCGAGGAAAGCTATACAGTGGCGAGCCTCGATGAGACGCGGCAGCTGCTCGAGAAAAAGGCGCGCAATGTCCTCATCTTCGGCAACAGCCACAACGTGGTCGAGCGGCTGGGCATGCTGGCGCGAGAGAAGGGCGTGAACCTGAAGGCCTACCGCGCCGGCCTGAGCTATGAGACGCGGCGCGAGCTGGAGAACCAGTTCAAGGCTGGCAAGATTCGCGCCCTGGCGGCCACGAGCGCGCTCGAGCTGGGCGTGGACATCGGCAATGTGGATGCGGTCGTGCTGTGCGGCTTTCCCGGCACCATCACGCGCGTAAGGCAGCGAATCGGCAGGGCCGGCAGGAGGAGCGGCAGGGCTGACGCGGTCTTCGTGGCGCGCGACAGCCCGCTCGACTATTGGTATGCCGAGCACCCTGAGAAATACCTGCGGGGCGAGCCCGAGCATTGCTACCTGAACGGGGACAACGAGGGCGCGCTGCGCGTGCACGTGCTCTCGATGGCCAAGGACTGGCCGCTGGAGGAAAAGGAGCTGGCAAGCGAGGCGCAGCGCGCCGTCTTCGGGCAGCTGAGGGCCGAAGGCCTGCTCAGGCCCTTCGCCGGCCACGTGATTCCCTCGCCCGCGGGCCTGAAGCTCATCCGCGAGGCGAGCATGCGTGGCATGGGTGAGGGCGTGCGCATCTACTCGCTGGACGAGAACAAGTTCATCGGCGCGCACGAGCGCTTCCGGGCCATCAACGAGCTTTTCGAGGGCGCCATCTACCTGCACGGGGGAGAGAAGTATGCGAGCGAGGGCCTGGACCTGGGGAAGGGCGTGGCGAGCGTGCGGCGCATTCCCTTCGAAACCCACGATTACACGAGCGCGCTGCGCGAGCGCGATGCCAAGGTTGTGGAGGAGAAAGACTCGCGGCGCCTGCCCCACATCAACCTGCATTACGGCCGCGTGCACATCGTCGATGAAGTGCACGGCTACCTGGTGAAAGACTACCTGCGCGATGCGGTGGTGGACAAGCACGAGCTGGCCGAGCCGCTCGTGAACGAGTTCGACACCCATGCCGTGTGGGCGGAATTCGACGAGGATTCTGCCCGGGGCGTTGCGGAATTCGGCGATGGCCTGCACGCAGTCGAGCACATAAGCATAGCGATGATTCCGGCCCTAACGGGCGCGGATTCGGCCGAGCTCGGGGGCATTTCCTATCCCGACGGCACGATGTTCATCTATGACGGCGTGCCCCTGGGCTCGGGCCTCGCGCGCGTCGTCTACGAGAACTTCGAGCGCATAATCAGCATGGCCGGCGAACGGCTGGCCGCCTGCACCTGCGAGAAAGGCTGCCCCAAGTGCATACTCGACCCGCAGTGTGGCAACAATAATCATCATTTGAGCAAGAAGGCAGGGCTGGAAATATTCAGCCGCGTAAAATGAATCAGAACACCCAGCCGAAGAACTTCACTCCGAGAAGCGCAATGCACGTAGCCTTAATCACATTGCCAATCAGGGCAGCCAGCAGGAACTTTTTCCAGTCATACTTCATGCCGCCGGCGGCTATGCCGACAACGTCGAAGAGCGGGTTTGGTATGACTGCGAAAACGAAAATCGTCAGGAAGCCGTTCCTCTCGACCCATTTCTGCACCCTCTTCACCCTCTCATTTTTGCTGTCATAAAGCGCCTCGCGGCCGCCATAGCCCGCCAGGTAGCCGGTAATCTCGCCCAGCGCAGCGCCCACGCCCGCAAACAGGCCCAGCAGATAGGGGTTGAGGAAACCTCCCGCTGCAAACACCACTGCAAGTCCGGGCGCAGGCAGGATTACCGTGGCGCTTGACATGAACATGACGACAGCCACGCCCAGATATCCATAGGTGTGCACTAGCCGCTCAACAGTGCTCTTTGTCACAAATGAGTAGATGATGACTGCGAGCGTGAGCACGAAAAGCACGATAAGCGCGCCCAGCAGATGCCGCTGCAGATGCTTGTCCATGACGCACTTTCGCCTGCCTCTTATAAATAATCCACCGACCTGCGCCGAAGTCACCCGCGCCCCACCCTCGGCTGCTTTATATAGCCCGCTTCTGCTTTCCTATCGGCGATCAAATGCCTGTCGAAGAAGAGATAATCCATTGGTGGAAGGACGAGAAGGGCGAGGGGCACAGGAATGCCCTGCGCATCGAGACCGAGCAGCCCCAGCTGGCCAACGGCTTCCCGCGCGATGGCGTCGTTACCCTGAGGCTGATGAACACCGTAAGCCAGCAGGCGATAAAGCTCTCTCCCGACGAGGCCCTGCGCGTGAGCACCCAGCTCCTGCAGGTGGCGAAAGAACTCCTGAACCAGAAGCGCGCCATGTGGCATGAGCACGAGGATTAGACCGAGTCCTGCGTAAGAACTGCGCTCCCCCTGTAAGAACCAAGCCCCACGCATTCCGTTTCCTAGCCGAAAAAGTGCCCGAAAAGCAGGCCAGCCGAGACTGTCAGCACGAAGATGAGGCCCACATAGGCTGCAGTTCTCTTCGTGCCCATAATCCTGCGCACCACTAATATGCTCGGCAGCGAGACAACCGGGTCTGCGAGGAGGTAAGCAAGAAGCGCACCCCTTGACATGCCCAAGTCGAGGAAAGTCTTGGCCATCGGCACCTCCACCAGTGTCGGGAAATAGACGAATATTCCGAAGATTACGGGAATCATCACCGCGAACAGCGTGTTGCTCCCGACGTAGGTGGCCACCAAGTCCTGCGGCATCAGCACGCGGATCACTCCCGAAAGAAATACGCCGACAAGCAGGAGCGGGAAAATCATTTTCGCAAAGCCCCAGGTCTCGCCCATCCACGCGCCGAATTCCTACCTGGAGAAATACCTCTTAATTATCCACGCGATCACCGCAAGCAGGGCGAGCACAAGTCCGTACTTCGGTCCCTCCTCTCCAATCCTGGTTCCAACGAGCAGGACCGCGAGCAGCGCTCCGAAAAGGTAAATCAGCCGCCTGCTGCTTTGTTTCTCGCCCGCGTTTTTCTTGAACGCGTCCGAGCCGGCCGCCTCTTCTTCGTCGGGAAAAATCTTGCTTATTGCAATCCCTACAGCGACCGCAAACACGACCGAGAACGCTATCCTTGCCAGCGCGATGTCCCAGCCAATCAGGCTTCCGGTGTAGAGGATCGCCATTATGTTGGTCGCGGGCGCGGTGTAAAGGAAAGCGATTGCCGGTCCGATGCCCGCACCTCCCTTCCTTATGCCTGCGAACAAAGGCAGCACTGTGCACGAGCAGACTGCGAGCAGCAAACCCGAAACCACCGCCAATGGATAGGCCACAATCTTGGGCGAGTCTTTTCCCAGGTAGGGCAAAAGCCTGTCCTTCGGGATGAGTGCGGCCATGGCGCCTGCGATGAAGAACGCGGGCACAAGACAGAACAGCGTGTGGGCCAGTATGTAGTCGTAAATGGCCGCGAACCCGGCGCCCAGCACGAAGTAAATGTCCATCGAATCAACTAGTCTGCCGCTCACTCGCGTTTTCCGAGCATTGCCACGATTTCTTCAACGCTTGGCAGCCTTCCTGCAGAGACAATTTTACCGTCGACGGCCAGCGCGGGCGTGGAGACAACGTTCCGCGCCACGATTTCGGAAAAGTCATAAATGTGCTCGACCTCTGCCTTCATGCCCGACCTGCGCACAGCTTCCCTTGCCCGTTTTTCCAGCTCCCCGCACTTCGGGCACCCGGAGCCTAGGACTTCAATCTTCATCTCACCACCTCGAAACAGCTGTCAAAACCTTCGCACCGCGGGGTGAGAGCGAGTAAATGCGCTTAGTGCCCTCCTTCCGCCTTTGGACTAATCCAGAATCAGAAAGCACCTTCAGGTGCTGCGACACGGCGGGCTGCGTAGTTCCCACCAGTTTCGGAAGCTTGCAGGCGCAGACTTCCCCCTTCCGCAGCCTTGCCAGAATCCCGAGCCGCGTCTCATCCGCCATGGCCTTCAAAATATCGGTTCTCATCAATATAAGTAAGGACTTATATATTTAAGTGCCTTGCGGCCAGTCATGGTCGTGCGCCTTTGGCCTCACAGCCCCTTCCCTGTCCTTTCCGGCCGCCCTCAGCTCACTGCACCCGTATGTCCTGCCCCTTGTCGGCCTTGCCCGGCTCCTCCTTCTTCAGCCGCACCTCGAGCACGCCGTTCTTGTAGGTGGCCGCAGCGCCATCGGACCTCACGCGCTCTGGCAGCCTCACGGCCTTCTTGTATTTCCGCTGCGGGTTGTCCACGGTTATGTAAAGCACGTCTCGGTCCTTGCTCAGGCTGGTCTTTATCTCGTGCTTCTCGGCCCCCGGCACCTCTGCTATCACAGTTATTTCGTCCTTCCTGTTCATGATGTCGATTAGCGGCTCCCTCTCCTCTGCCTGCTCGGCGCCCTTTTCCTTCTTCTTCACGACATTGCCGAACTCCTCGAAGACGGGCTTGCCGTCAGGCCCTATCCGCAGCGAGAAGCCCCGCACGAACGGGCTGCCTTCCGAAGGCTTCCCGCTCTCCATGTTCCTCATGGCTTCCTGCATCATCTTCTCCATTATGTCCTGCATATGCCCGAAATCATCGTCCATGTCAAAGAAGCCAAAGCCTCGTTTTCTTCTCGGGAACATACATCACACCCCCTTTCAAAACCTATTTCTCGACGGACATTTTTAATGATTTACCTTCTCTCAACTCCTCGCCGCCATGCGCCAAAGCACTTCGAAATATTCCCTGTAGTTCCTGCTTATTTCCTTGTTCTCTATCGAGAACGCCACCACCTTTTCCTTTCCGCCCCAGAGTACGTTCACGACCTTGTCGCCGTAAATCCATATCACATTGCCGCTTTTTGAAGTCGACGCCATGCTTCCCTTGGGCATGTAGCGTATGCGCACGAACGGCGCGCGCGTTATCTCCCTTCCCCTGGTTTCCGGCCATGCTATCAGTCTGAAAACAATGCCGCGTTTTATGCACTCCGGCTGGAACCTTTCCCGGAAATATTCCGGGATATGTATGGTCATATCGCTCCTTCCACCTATCCAGTAACCTTCCTTGTAATTCAGCGAATCTTCCAGTACTTCTTTCAAGCCCTCAAGGCCCCTATATGTCCTGGTGTCGTCATTCCAGAACATTTTGAAGTAGCTTCTGAAGGAATCGGCCACCTCTTTGCTCTCGATGGTGAAGCCCGTGGGCGTTTCTGTCCAAAGTGCTATCAGAACCTTGTCGCCATAAACGTTGATGGCTGCGGGCGTGAGATAGCTTGCTGGAACATATTTCACTTCAGTGTATGGTTCTCCTTCGCGATCCCTTCCCACAGTGTCCCTAAGCTTCTCGTTAATGAGCAGTTTCGTAACTATCTTTTTTCGGCATCTTCCTACATGGAACCTCTTTATGAAGCGCCTAAATCGCTCCTGCCTCCCTTCTGGACTGACGCTGAAAACAAAATAGTCATCGCCCGACTTAAGCGTGTCAAGAATATCGTCAAAGGCACTCTTCATACCCTCCCAGCCCTCGTAAATGCGCGCCATCCGCAGCTCCTTTTTCGGCACGATCTTCTCAAGCGCTGGCAAAAGCTCCCGCACACGCGCCTTGCTCTCTTCCAGCGCTTTCTCCTTTCGTTCCAAATACTCGAGCAGCCTCGACGGCTTGGCAGCCTCGAAGTACTTGACGTTGTTGCGGATTACAAAGCTCGCAAGCCCCTTGTCAAGCAGCCTCTCAAGGCAGAAATAGACTGCGGACTTCTGCATGCCTGTGCGCTTTATGAGCGGTCCCGCGCTAGTCAACCCTACCTCGAGCAGCGCCAGGTAGCACTTGCGCTCGCCCGGCGTAAGCCCCATCTTCTCAAAGAGTTCGGCTTCCGATGCCGTCGATAACGCCGCTGCCATACTATGTCTACGCAGCCGAAATATATAAATCTAGTAGTCCAGTTACAGGTCTACTCTAGCTTATCTGTCTGGCTTTGCATATTCAATCCTAGTTTTGGAGGTGGAAGAATGAATACAATGCAGAAAACCGTTGTCATCGGAACAGCCGCACTTGTTGCGCTTTCATTTGCCGGCCGCGCAAAGGCCGAAAATGTGTCTACGCCCAAGTCCCCACCTATTGTGGCCGGCTTCACGAATGCCTGCGCGAGGACGACCCTGGCTGGCAACAACGCTACGAGGTCCAACAAGCTTCTAAGCGTTGTGGAGCTCCTCAACTTCAGCAAGAACAGCCTTACGGAAACCATATTCTGGACTGATTCCCTAGGTGCTAAGGGCAACTTCACTCTCGAGCTCACGCCGCGTGATGGTGGATGGTTTGTTGCAGTCGGCGAGCCCATCGGCAATAATGCAAGGATCTTAGGTGCAATCGGAAACGACGATCGCTGGGGCCTCGGTTTCTCCGCAAGCACCACCAACTCGCTGATGACGTTTGACCTGCGGCATACGCTGTCAGGGGAGACCTTGACTGGCGCAGTTGATCGTATACTTGATCCACACACCAACCTTTCCGCGAAATATGTCCTAAATAATGGCACTGGCCCTGCATCGCAAACGTTTACCCTTGGACTTGACCATGCCTTGGAAAAGAACTATCAGCTCGGTATCTCGGCCAACCTTTTCAAGGGACTGGAAGACGCGAACCTCACCACCTATGTGACATGGCCTTCAAAAAACGGCCATATGCGGCTTTATTTTGAGGATATCGGCGGCAATCCTGGCTGTAAACTAGTCTGGAACTACAAATTCTGATCTTTTATTTTTTCCTAATTGTTTTCCCAGAGCACGCGTTCCAGAACGGGTCCTCGCGGGGATGTGCAAGTGGCGCGCGGTCAACCTCGACGCCAGCGCCCTTCACGACCTCGCCGATGACGCTCGCGGCGATTTTCTTCTTCGCAAGTGCTTGCAGAATCGCGTCCGTACTCTTCTTCTCACAACTAATCAACAAGGTGCCCTCACTGATTGAAACGTAAGGGTCGAGCTGGAACAGCCAGCACATCTTCTCGGCTTCGGGTTTCACGATTATTGCCTTCTTCCCGACTTTCATGCCCACCTTGCTCGCCTCGGCCATCTCACAGAGTGCGCCGTAAACGCCGCATTCGGTCGCATCATGCATCGCATGAACGGACTTTCCATCATTAACCGCAAACGCCGTAAGTGCATCCTCCACAACGCTCATCTCGTGCGCAACCGCGTTAGCCTTCCTCGCAAACTCCTCGCCAAACCTTTCGACAACCGCGCCCCTGAAAAAATACGAGAGCAGCCCCGTGGCCTCGATGGCAGCGCCCTTGGTCAAAACGAGCGCATCGCCGGGCTTCGCGCCGCCAGGCGTGACGTACTTGTCGCACACGCCCAGCATGACAGCACCGCCGACCATGGGATAGTTGCAGCCCGGATAGCGCGCCGTATGGCCCGACACCACCGAAATGCCGAGCTCCTTGCAGGCCTTGTGCGTGCCCTCCCACATCTCCTCAAACTCGGCATCAGTCATATCTAGCGGCAGGTTCAGGTCAACGCACAAATAGTCCGGCTTGGCGCCCATGCTCGCCACGTCGCTGGCCAGAATGTTCACGGCAAACCACGAGGCCAGCCCGAGTCCCAGCTCCTTCGCAACGTAGAACGGGTCGGTCTCGATTACGACGAACTTGCCGCCAATCCTCACGACAGCGCAGTCCACGCCGTTCTGCGGCGGCACGACCACGCCCTTGCCCTCGAAGCCGGCGCCCAGCCGCGGCTTAATCACGCGGGCGAAAACGTCGGGCGAGATCTTACCCATGCGCGGAAGCATGATAAAACCTCTAATCCTTAAGTATAAATACTTATCCGGCGTATTTAAAGGGAGTTCTAAAAACAACCGTAGGTTCTTTTGGCGGCTGTAGTCTAG
>CABMJK010000020.1 GCA_902386535.1 Candidatus Burarchaeum australiense
AGCGCAGAGGCGCTGTCGTTCCAGAAGGAAAGGTTGTAGCCCAGCGTGTGGTTGCTCTCGTTGATCAGGACCGTCGGGCCCGTGGCATTGGCGAAGCGCGAGTTCGTTATGTTGGTCCAGCGAGAGCCCGAGACGTGGATGTAGCCCTTGTTGACCGGGTTGCCGATCCCTCCAAGGGTGCCCATGAAGAAGCTGTCGAAGGTGGTGTAGTTGGAGTCATAGACGTTGAAGACGGCTGGGCCAGAAATGGCATTTGTCGACTGTTTGCCGAAGTTCGAGAAGCTTATCGAAGTGCTGTTCGCGACCCATGCGAGATCGACTGTGCCGGCTACTGCGCTGAAGTTGTCTATCAGGCCATTGGAGCTTCCCTCGATGAAAATCTGGGTTGCGGATGGCGATAGGAAACTGGTGTTCTTTATTTGGAGGCCAGTGGTGGCGTTCATGTAAATATTATCGGTGCCCCGTGACGCGAACGACATGTTCCAGATGCTGGTGTTGTACGTGTTGTTTGACCATACACCATAAGTGAACGTTCCAGCCACGTGAGGAAACGCTACGGCACTAGTTTGATTGCCAATTATCGTGGTGTTCACTATGCCGCTCGCGATGAAAACTCCGTATGTTGTCCCTCCGCCCGCGATTCCTACGAAGCTGCCCGTGTTGGTAAAGTTTACCGTTATCCCGTTCGCGAGCACAAATATGCCGGTCTGGCCGGCGGCGCAGGTGATAGCGGAGTCTATAGTGTAAGTAGTGTAGGGGGCAAGTGCCGGCCACCTGCACAAGGTTACGCGTATGGTGCCGGCGTCGGCTAGCGGCATGATGCATAGTAGAAGCAGGCCCAGGGCTAGCAGAATCGTGCGGAGGGGCCGCGCCGGCGCCAGTGCAAAATAGTTTTTCCCGCTCATCCGCTATCACGCGTCATATTTTTCCCGTTCATTCCGTATCACGCCTGTCGTGGTTGTTGTTCTGCCACCGCTTTCCGATCACTTTGAAGACTTCTTCCGCCGCCTCCCGGCCCCTGTGCGGGTAGTTGAGAAGGTCGACGAACAGCTGGATGTCGGAGACCACGCGCACTCCGTCAATGATGTGCGAGCCGTAAAAGGTTGATTTGTCGGCGGCCACGGCGAACTTCACGTTGCCGTTTTCCTCCACTGGCGAGAGGCCGAGGAGGTGCGCCCAGGCCTTGGCATCGCCCTCCGACTTCACGTAGATGTGCGTGTTCGAGGGCTTGACGAGCGGCGCAGCCAGCAGGGTTCCCGCCAGGCCGGTCAGGGCATAATCGGGCCCGTTCAGGCCTTTGAAAGAGGAAACGAATTTCGCGAGGTCCGGTTCTGCGGAGTGGTATTGGATGAAGCCGTTGTGCGCCTCGAAATTCGTGAAACTGGCCCAGCGCCGCAGCAGGTCTTCGGGCGCGATGAGCCTGAGTTCGGCCCGCTCGCTGTCGCGGATGGCGAGCCTTTCGCGGATTAGCGCTTCCGAGACTTTTGAGGCCCAGCCCAGCGAAACGTCGGCCTCGGCCGCCAGCCCGCGCAGAGCCCAGCTTTTGGGGTAGTTTACGAGGAGAACACGAAGAATAGCCGAAGCTTTGCCTGAGAATGGATTTAGGGGGCCGGCCACGGGAGGGTATGTTTACTCGTGTTTATAAATGTTCACTAAGAGTGAACATAATAACTACGAGGTTATGTTCAGTTATTATTAAATACGTTCGGTAAGAGTGAACATAAATTCCTGGAATACGAATTTCGAACTAGAAGATACGAAAAGTATATAAATAGGTGCGAGTATAGCTATTGCAGACTGTGGGATGTGATTGGATGACTATAAACCGAGACGTATTGATACTGGATTCCACGCTCCGGGAGGGCGAGCAGGCGCCCGATGTGAGGCTGACGAACTCACAGCGGCTGCAGCTGGCCCAGGCGCTCGATGACTTTGGCGTGAATTTCATAGAGGTCTCGACCATCGTGAGCGAGGAGCACCGCGAGCTGACGCGGGAGCTCGTAGGCATGGGGCTGCGTGCGAACATCGTGTCGCACCTGAGGGCGAGCACCGCGGACATCGACATGGCGCTCCAGTGCGATGCGCGCTGGGTTGCCCTGTTTCTGTCAACCAGCGACGTGCATCTGGAGAGCAAGCTGAGGATGAGCAAGGAGCAGGCGCTCGAACTGGTCGGCAAGACCGTTGGCTATGCCAAGGAGCACGGGCTGAAGGTGCGGTTGACGTGCGAGGACGCGGGCAGGACGGGCCCGGATTATCTTTACGCCATGTGCAAGGCAGCGCAGGATGCAGGAGTCGACAGGATAAGCGTGCCTGACACGATTGGCAGCATGACGCCGGCGAGGATGGGGGAGCTGGTGCGCGGGGTGCGGGAGCGCGTGTCCGTGCCGCTGGACCTGCACTGCCATAATGATTTGGGCCTGGCGCTTGCGAATGCGCTGGCGGGGCTCGAGGCCGGCGCGAGCTGCGTGCATACTACTATTAATGGAGTTGGCGAGAGATGCGGCATCGTAAGCCTTGCGGAAATCGTGATGGCGCTGCGGGTGCTGTATGGAACCGAACTGCCTGTGCACACCGAGCAGCTCGTGCGGCTCTCGCAGATGCTCTCGGCATTCACGGGCATCGCGACAGACGAGTTCAAGCCCGTCGTGGGCGAGAACGCGTTCAGGCACAAGGGCGGCACGCACCTGGCGGCTGTGCTGAAGAACAGCGCAACCTACGAGACATTCGCGCCCGAGAGCGTGGGCAATAAGAGGAGGCTGGTGCTTGGAGAGTATTCGGGCAAGAACGTGGTGAAGTTCCTGAGCGATGCGCTCGGCATGGAGCTGGACGAGGCAGGGGTGCAGAAGGCCATCAGGAGGCTGAAGGAGAAGAACGGGGATTTGTTTGAGTTTGAGGTTTGATTGCTGAATCAACGGTGCGGGGGTTGATGAAAATGGAACGCGGATTGAATGTTTTCATTGGCGTGGTGTCCGAGGAGAAGACGCCCACTTCGGAAATCGTGAGGCGCATTGCGCGCGTGGAAGGCGTGAACACGGTGTACGAGCTGACGGGCAACTTCGACATCATGGTGCAGGCGAGCTCGCACGCGGCAAGCGAGCTGAACAAAATCATTGAAAGGGTGCGGGCGTGCGAGGGCGTGGTCTCGTCGACCACCTATCTCGTGCTGCAAAGACACGACAATAGATAGTAGATGTATGGAACAAGTTGATTGACATGGGAACTATAGCGGAAAACATTTTCTCGCTCAAGGCTGGCCGGAGCGTTAGCGCGGGAGACCACGTCGTGGCGCGCATAGACTATGCGATGGCGCATGACACGACTACGGCCTGGGCCATCGGGCCCTTCAAGAGCATGGCCAGCGGGGCGGGCGGCACGGGAAGGGTGTGGGACAGCTCGAAGATACTCATACCGTTCGACCACGCGGTGCCTGCGCCGAATGTGGCGGCAGCGACCATGCAGAGACAGATAAGGGAGTTCGCGCGCGAGCAGAGCCTGCGCATCGTGCAGGAAGGCGTTTGCCACCAGGTCATGAGCGAGCGCATCGTGCTGCCGGGCATGCTCATCGTGGGCGCGGACTCGCACACGCCGACGCAGGGCGGGCTGGGCGCGCTGGCCTGCGGCGTTGGCTCGACGGACATAGCGATTGCGTTTGCAACCGGGAAGCTCTGGTTCAGGGTGCCTGAAAGCATGAAGGTCGTGATTGAAGGGGAATTCGCGCAGGGAGTTTACCCGAAGGATGCCGTGCTCGCACTTGCAGGCAAGGTGGGCGCCGAGGGCGCGGCCTACAGGAGCGTGGAGTTCTACGGCCCGGCCGTGGACATGATGAGCGTGGGCTCGCGCATGACCATGGCGAACATGTGCTCGGAGATGGGCGCGAAGTGCGCGATTGTGCCCGCGGACAGGAAGACCATCGAGTACGTGCGCGGGAGGCAGGGCTTTGAGAGCATGAAGCCAGCCTATGCGGACAAGGATGCGCACTATGCGCAGGAGATTGCGATTGACGTGAGCGGGATGGAGCCCATGGTCGCGTGCCCGCATGAAATAGACAACGTGAAGCGCGTGCGCGAGGTCGAGGGCAGGCCCGTCGACCAGGTATTCATAGGCTCGTGCACCAATGGCAGGACAGAGGATTTGCATGTTGCGGCTGCGATGATGAGGGGAAGGAAGGTGGCGCAGGGCCTGAGGTTCGTGGTCGTGCCGGCCTCGCGCTCGGTTTACGAGGAGTGCATGCGCGACGGCACGCTGCACGAGCTGATCGAGGCGGGCGCGACCGTGTGCAATCCTGGCTGCGGGCCTTGCCTGGGCAGGCACCAGGGCGTGCTGGCAGACGGCGAGGTGTGCGTGTCGACGAGCAACAGGAACTTCCAGGGCAGGATGGGCTCGCCCAAGGCCGAAATATATTTGGCCTCGCCTGCCACTGCTGCCGCGAGCGCGCTTGAGGGCGTGATAACTGACCCGCGCGATTTTGTTGCCGAGAAGGTTCCAAAGGAGGAGCAGGCAGCTGAAGAACAAGTGCAGGGAGATGAACAAAATGGGTAGGGCTTGGAGATTCGGGGACAATATCAATACTGACCTGGTGACGCCGGGAAGGTACAACATGACCACGAACCCGACCGAGCTCGCGAAGGTTTGCTTCGTGGAGCACAGGCCCGAGTTCGCGGGAAAGGTGGGCGCCGGGGATTTTGTCGTGGGCGGCAGGAACTTCGGGTGCGGGAGCTCGCGCGAGACCGCGGTTATTGCGCTGAAGGCAAGCGGAATAAGGGCGGTGCTGGCAAAGAGTTTTGCGCGCATTTTCTACCGCAACTGCATGAACTGCGGGCTGCTCGCGATTGAGCTGAATACCGATGCGATTGCGGATGGGGATGCACTCGAGTTTGACGAGCAGAGGATGATTGTGAGGAACGTGACGAAGAACGAAGAATACGCGGTTGCGATTCCGCGGCCCATGCTCGCGCTTGCGCGCGAGGGCGGGGTTGCGGAGTTGATGAGGAAGAGCGGGTTTGATGCGCTGGCTGGATTATTCAGCGGGAAATGATGCGAAAAGGTGAAGGCATGGCGAGACACAGGATTTGTTTCATTGGCGGGGATGGCGTTGGGCCAGAGCTCATAGCACACGCGAGGCGCGCGCTAGATGCGCTTCACGTGGAGTATGAGGGCAGCGAGGCACGTGCAGGCTATGCGTGCTACCAGGAACTGGGAAGCCCGCTGCCTGCCGAAACTATCGAGGCTGCCCAGGGCGCCGATGCCGTGCTCTTCGGCGCAGTCACGACTCCGCCGAATATTCCAAATTACAGGAGCGCGATTGTGGAACTCAGGAAGAGGCTGGATCTTTACGCGAACGTGAGGCCGTGCAGGAGCTACCCGAACGTGCCCTGCCTTCGGCCCGACATAGACCTGGTGATTGTGCGCGAGAATACCGAGGGCATGTACAGCGGCCGCGAGTATCGCGAGAACGACGGGAACACAGCGATAAGCGAGCGCGTGATAACGCGCTACGGGAGCGAGAGGATTCTGCGGTTTGCCTATGATTATGCGGTGCGGAATGGAAGGAAGAAGGTGACTTTCGTGCACAAGGCCAACATCCTGCGCGAGACCTGCGGCCTTTTCAGGGAAGTGGCGCTCGAGGTCGCGCGGGCCTACCCGCAGATTCAGACGGAGGAAGTGCTCGTGGATGCCATGGCCATGAGGCTCATAAAGCAGCCGCAGGATTTCGGCGTGATAGTGACAACAAACCTGTTCGGGGACATTTTGAGCGACGAGGCTGCGCAGCTCGTGGGCGGGCTCGGCATGGCGCCCAGCGGGAATATCGGGGAGAGGAACGCGATTTTCGAGCCCACGCACGGGAGCGCGCCCAAGTACGAGGGCAAGGATTACGTCAATCCGTGCGCCACTTTGCTTTCGCTGCGCATGCTGCTCGAGCACGTTGGCGAGGCGGCTGAGGCCGCGAGGCTCGAGGCCGCGGTTGCTGGCGTGCTGGCCGAGGCAAAGGTTTTAACTGCTGATATCGGAGGAACTGCGAAGACAAGTCAGATGGTGGATGCTGTAATAACGAAGATTGATGGAGGTAGATGAGATGGCAGACGCGGAATGTCCGGAATGTGCTGGCAAGGTGCCGCTCAAGGCAGGTGCGGAAGAGGGCGAGATAATATCATGCCCTGACTGCGGGACGCGGCTCGAGATTGCGAGTGTGAATCCGCCCAAGGTGCAGCTTGCGCCCAAGGTAGAAGAGGACTGGGGTGAGTAAAAATGACGCTCAGGCTTGGGTTTGTCTATACCATAATCACGCCCGAGAACAAGATGCTGCTCGAGGCTGCGAGGAAGCGGGGCATTGAGGCAGCGAAGCTCAGCGATGCCGAGATGCTGATGGACATCGGGAGCAAGAGGCGCGAGGAGTTCGATGTCGTTCTGCAGAGGTCGAGCTCGCTTGCGCGTAGCCTTTATTCCACCGCGTATTTCGAGAACTGTGGGGTGCGGGTTGTGAACACCTATGCGGTGCAGGCGCTGTGCGCGGACAAGGCGCTCACCACGCTGAGGCTTGCGCGCGATGGCGTGCCGACCCCGAAGACCATGCTGGCCTTCACGCCCGAGGCGGCAATGAAGGCCATCGGCGAGCTGGGCTATCCGGTTGTGATGAAGCCAGTCATAGGCAGCTGGGCAAGGCTGCTGTCAAAGATAAATGATGCCGAGGCTGCGCATACTATTATAGAGCACCGGGAGGAGCTGGGTTCGTACCTGCACAAGGTTTACTACCTGCAGGAGCACATTGACAAGCCGGGCCGGGACATCCGCGCGTTCACGGTTGGCGATGAGGTTATTTGCGCCATCTACAGGAACGCGAAGCAGGGCGAGTGGCTCACGAACACGGCGCGGGGTGCGAAGGCGAGCAACTGCCCTGTGACTCCGGAACTGCGCGAGGCAGTGCTCAAGGCTGCGAAGGCCGTGGGCGGCGGCGTGCTCGGAGTGGACCTCATGGAAAGCAGCCGCGGGCTGCTCGTGCACGAGGTCAATCACACGACCGAGTTCAGGAATTCGATCGAGCCGACGGGCGTGGACATACCGGGAAAGATCATGGATTACGTTGTGGGTTTGGCGAAGAAGTAGAGGGAAAGTAGAAGTGGACTAGAGGTAGATCATATGGCTGGAAAAATACGCGCGAGCATCATTGGCGGAAGCGGGTATACGGGCGGCGAGCTGCTGAGGCTCCTGCTCATGCACCCGCAGGTAGAAGTGCGCAGCGTGAGCTCGGAGAAGAGCAAGGGCACGCCGGTGACAAAGGTGCACCCGAACCTGCGCTCGATGACCTCGCTCGAGTTCGTCGAGGCCGCCAAGATTGATTCCGATGTGGATGTGCTCTTCCTGTGCACGCCCCATGGCGCATCTGTAAAGCTAGTTGAGCAGTATTTGCAAAGGGGCATGAAGATCGTGGATCTGAGCGCTGACTTCAGGCTGCACAATTCCGCAGAATATCCCGTGTGGTATGGACATCCGCACCCGAGGCCCGAGCTTTTGTCAAAGTTCGTCTACGGAATGCCGGAGCTCCACCGCGAGGAGATAAGGAAGGCGCAGTACGTGGCTAGCCCTGGCTGCCTTGCGACGAGCGCGATTCTCGCGCTTGCACCTGTGGTGGCTGCCGGCCTGGTCGATACTGAGCACATAGTGGTTGATTCAAAGATTGGCTCGAGCGCTGGCGGCGCAAGCGGAGACGCGTCGACCCACCACCCGGAGAGGGCGGGCACCGTGCGGGCCTACAAGCCGACAGGCCACAGGCACACGGGCGAGATAGAGCAGGAGTTGAGCGGGTTGATTGGGGGCAGGCGCGTTGTCGTCTCCCTCTCGCCGCACGCGATTGAGCTGGTGCGCGGAATATTCTCGACCGCCCATTGCTTCCTCGTGAAGTCCGGGCTAAAGGACGTGGACATGTGGAAGACTTACAGGTCATTCTACAAGGATTCGCCTTTCATCAGGCTCGTGAAGGAGAAGGAAGGCATCCACCGCTATCCGGAGCCGAAGCTCGTGATGGGCACGAACTTCTGCGATATTGGATTTGAGCTCGATGCGCACGCACCGAGGCTGGTGGTCATGAGCGCGATTGACAATCTGGTGAAGGGCTCGGGTGGGCAGGCAATCCAGAGCATGAACCTCATGTTCGGGCTGGATGAGAAGACCGGCCTGTGGTTCCCGGGCATGCACCCGGTTTAGAGCACATGTCAGGTGAATATTATGGGAATGACCGTGGTGAAGATTGGCGGAAGCGTGGCAGAGGAAGCGGGAGCCCTGGCCGGCGAGCTGGCGCACATGAAGGACATCGTGGTGATGCACGGCGGAGCCGCGAAGACGACCGAGATTGCGGAGAAGCTCGGGAAGCCGCAGAGGTTTGTGGAGAGCGTGAGCGGCTTCAGGAGCAGGTTCACGGACAAGGAGAGCGCGGGCATATTCGCCATGGTCACTTGCGGGCTGATAAACAAGAAGCTCGTGGAAAGGTTGCAGGC
>CABMJK010000021.1 GCA_902386535.1 Candidatus Burarchaeum australiense
CGGTAACGGTAAAGGTGCGGGTAGTGGTGGAATTGAGCAGGAGCGTGTCGCTATAGGTGCCTATAGGAGTACCCCTCAGCTCCACCTTCCAGCTGTGCTGGCCGTTCACGAGCTTCACTGTTCCGCTTGGCCATATGGGGAAGTCCATGAAGCCGTCCGGCGCGCCTGCGTACATGCCGTAAGCGTCGTTGAGCCCGAATCCAGGATAGAAACCTATGCTGTACAGGGCGCAGCCGTCTATGATTACGAAGGTCGCCATGTGGTTAATCTGGGTGTTCGAGGGGCAGGCTTCTGCCTGGATCGTGTAATTTAGATCGAGCGAGCTGTTCCAGTTCATGCTGATTCCAGATGCAGGCGAATTCAAGTTGAGCCTGTAAAGCTGCGTGCATGAGGCTCCGCCGCAGTCCTGCGGGCAGGTCTGCTGGGTTTCCATCGTGCTCGCGCACGGGCTGAAGCCGCACCAGTTGCAGAACCCGTCTCCGCAGGCCGCTGGCTTGCACTGGCCGCTTATGCATGATGATGAATCCCGAAAGCCGCAGCTGAAAGATGCTCCGCAGGTGGAGTTGGTGCAGTTGCAGCCGATGCTATTCTGCACGCACGTGCCGTTCTGGCACACGCTTCCGTTCAGGCAGTCCTGGATTGTGTATCCCCAATAGTAGCAGCCGCTCGTTGAATTACGGGTGCAGTTCTGCACAGAATTGCCACTGCACTGCTTCTGGCCTGCACTGCACTGGTTCGTGCATGCATTAACGGCAAGCGATGCGCTGCATGTGGCGTTCTTGGCAGTCCCTGTTGCGGCGTATGTGCAGCTTTCCGTTCCGGTCTGGCCTGAAGCGAAGCTAACCTGCACGGAGCCGCTCGTAGTTCCCACCGAGCCCGAAGAAGGAACCGGGCCTGCGCACGAGTATGAGAGTGAATTCGCGTTCGAAGAGCCCCACGTACGCGTGCTGTATCCCGGCGCGGATATCGAAACCGGGTTCCAGGAAACAGTGCAGCTCGGGTCGTTGTAGCACGTTCCTCCTGAGCAGGTCTGGCCCGTGCCGCAGCTCGCGTAAATTTTGTGCAGGCAGGAATCTGCGCCGGTGTTTCCGCAGTACCATCTCTGGAAAGATGACGAGCAGCCTGTCTGGCCCGATGAGCATTCGTTGGTGCAGCCGAGCACGCAACTGCCGTTAAGGCAATTGTAGCCGCTCGGGCAATAGGAATACAGCTTGTGCAGGCAGTTGTCCACGCTGTAGTTGTAGCCGCAATACCATTGCTGGGCTGAACTCGCGCAGCCCACGTCTCCTGAATTGCATGCATTGACGCAGGTTGAGGTGCAGCTTACTCCGGAGCAGGTCTGGCCTGACGGGCAGTTTGTTGCGCTGCTCCACTGCAGGCAGCCGTTGCCCGAATAGTAACCGCACGTCATCACCTGGTTTCCGGCGCATTGTGTCTGGCCCGCGTATGAGCACCAGTTGGTGCAGTTTGCGATGCATGCACCCCCAGAACACGCATATCCGGATTGGCAGCTGCTTGTGCTCCACACATAGCAGTTGGTGGAATTCTGCACGCAGGTCTGGAGCTGGGCCCCATTGCATTGCGTCTGCCCGGCACTGCACTGATTATTACAAACGTGGCAGTCCTGGGGGCAGCTCGTAGAGGTTTCTGAACACGCGCAGATTTGGCAAGCATCGCATACTATGCTCTGGCACACGCCGTCTCCGCATTTGTTCACGCAGCAGCCGCTGTACCCTGGGCCGCCAGGCGTTGGAGTTGGAGTGGGAAAAGGGCCTATCGAAACCAGGGCGAACTGGGCCGTGATGGCGAATATCAGGAATAGGAAAATTAGCCGCTTCATACGACGCACCTGCAGTTGCCTGCAATGGCAAGTACAATATTGACGCTTGGCTCTGCCGCAGAAGCTAGAGAAAGCAGATATGGCCGAGTTCCAAAAATCCTGTTTTCATACGACAGAGAGGCGCCCATGGCACACTATCCAAAATAACAGTTAAAAAGGTTTGCGCGCGCTTTCCGGGCGTCAGTAAATTATGAAATTCCTGCACAGCGCCTCCACGTCCTCCTTTATCTTCTTCTTTGCTGCCTCGTCGTTGCGGTTCTCTATCGCCCGGTTGATCAGCGACGCGACCTCCTTCATCTCGCTCTCTTTCATGCCGCGGCTGGTAAGCGCTGGGGTCCCTATCCTCAACCCAGAGGGATTGAAAGGAGTGGAGGGGTCGTAGGGAATCATGTTCCTGTTCGTCGTTATCCCAACCGAATCCAGGAGCACCTGCGCCTCCTTGCCCATTATGCTCTTGTTGCGCAAATCTATCAGGATGAGGTGGTTGTCCGTGCCCCCGGAAACCAGGCGGAAGCCGTAGCCTGTGAGCGCTTCCGCAAGCGACCTGGCGTTCTTGACTATCTGCTCCGCGTAATTTTTGAACGAGGGCTGCGACGCCTCTTTGAGGGTTACTGCTATTGCAGCTGTCTGGTGGTCGTGGGGCCCGCCCTGCAGGCCTGGGAAAACCGCCTTGTCTATCGCGGGGCCGTATTGCGCCTTGCACATTATCATCGCACCCCTGGGCCCTCTCAAAGTTTTGTGGGTCGTGGTGCTCACAACGTCGAAATACGGGACCGGGTTGTCGTGCACGCCTGCTGCGCACAGCCCTGCTATGTGGGCGATATCAGCGAACGCGTATGCGCCAACTTCGTCGCAAATTTCGCGCACGCGGCGGAAATCGTACGTCCTGGGGTATGCTGTCGCGCCCACGATTATCATTTTGGGCTTCTCCTCCTTGGCCTTCTTCAGCATCAGGTCGTAATCTATGAGCTCGGTTTCCTTGTCTACGCCGTAGGAAATCATCTTGTACAGCTTGCCTGAGAAATTAACCGGCGAGCCGTGGGTGAGGTGCCCCCCCTGCGATAGTTCCATGCCCATGACCTTTTCGCCGAGCGGGACCATGGCCATGTAGACCGCTTGGTTCGCAGGGGAGCCAGAGTAGGGCTGCACGTTCGCCCATTCGGCTGAAAAGAGCTTTTTCGCCCGCTCGATTGCGATTGTTTCGATAATGTCTATGAATTCGTTGCCGCCGTAATACCTCTTGCCTGGATAGCCCTCGGAGTACTTGTTGGTGAGCCAGCTGCCGAGCGCCTCCATCACTTCCTTGGAAACGTAGTTCTCCGATGGGATGAGCTCGAGGCCGTACATCTGCCTGTGCAGCTCCTTCTGCATTATTCCATATATCTCCGGGTCAGTGTCTTTCATCATGGCTCCCACCTTCAAGAATAAGTAATGTGAAATTGGCAGAAAAAAGTTATAAACGTTCGTTCCCTGCAAAACCAAAATAAATTAAAAGAGGGCAATCGAAGCAGTAAGAGATACTATGGCTTTAATCTGCATCATCGCCCTGGCCGTGTTCGCGGTAATGGGGATTTTCTCGGCCAAATACCGGGCCTACGCCAAGGAGGCGTTCCACTGCTTCGTCAATACAGTGAGATTACGGAAGTGCGACACCGGACTGGACCAGAAGATAAAGGCGGAGATAGTCTCGAAGATACTGCCAGTGTCCGCCCCTGCGGCAAAGGCAGTGAACACGCATTTCGAGCTAATCACGACCATATTCGTGCTAATCAGCCTGGCGAGCACCGTGTATTCAGGAATAAGCGTTTACAATTTCGTGGCTTACGGAAACTGCAACGGCCCTGCTGGCGGATTCTGCGTGCTCAAGGACATCGCCGACGGCTCTATCATAGGCAAGACGGCCACCCTGTCCTTCCCCCAAAACACCCAAGGGCAGAGCTTCGGGAACGCGAATTACAAGCTAATCATATATGAGTTCGGCTGCTACGCATGCGGATACACCGCGAGCGCGGAGCCGATAGTGGAGCAGCTCTATTCCGAATACGGAAATCGGGTGGAATTCGTGTACAAGACGTTCCCGCTTCCAGACCATCCGTACAGCAACGAGGCAGCTCTCGCGTCATGGTGCGCGTACGAGCAGGGCACGGGCAAGTACATGGATTACCGGAAAGCGCTCTTCGACAACCAGAACGCGTGGAAGCAGGCAGGCAACAGCAGCATAATGGCTCTTGCGAATTCCAGCGGCCTGGACATGGAAAAATTCAATTCGTGCTATTCTAGTGCCAAATACCAGGGCGAAATAGACAAGATGGTAAAAGAAGGAAAGGACATAGGCATATACGGCACGCCGACTTTCTTCATAGGCAACCAGAGCTTCGTGGGCGCCGTGACCTACGAGGAGCTCAAGGCGGCAATTGACCAGCAGCTTGCGAAGTGAAAATGATGCTAAATGAGAAAATCAGGGAGGACTTTCCGATACTGCAGAAGTACAAGGACCTGATTTATTTCGACAACGCGTGCACCACGCTCAAGCCGAAGCAGGTGATTGACGCTGAGATGAAATATTACACTGAATACGGCGGGTGCGCTGGAAGGAGCGCGCACAGGCTTTCGAAACTGGTGAGCGAAAAGGTCGAGGATGGGAGGGCGAAAATCGCTTCGTTCGTCGGGGCAAAACCCGAGAACGTGGTTTATACGAAAAACTGCTCGGAAGCCCTGAACCTTGTTGCAAAGACGTTCGATTTCTCCAAGAGGAAAAAGGTCGTGGGAACGATACTCGAGCACCACTCATCCATGCTCCCGTTCGAAGTGATGGCCTTGGAGAAGAAGGTGGAGCTCGTGCATGCGAAGCCCATGCCTGACGGCACTTTCGACGCATCGCAGTACGGCGAACTCATAGACAGGAACACCGCGCTCGTTGCAGTGCACCACACGAACAACACGCTGGGAACCAAGAACCCTGTTGCGGAAATAGCAAAGATTGCACACGACAACGGGGCGCAGATAATAGTGGATGCGGCGCAGGGCGTGCCGCATTCCGAGATAGATTTCAAAAAGATGGATGCTGATTACCTCACTTTTTCAGGGCACAAGATGCTGGGCCCTACTGGAATAGGCGCGCTCGTGGCTAAATACGAGCACCTGGAGCGGATGCCGCCCTTCCTCGTGGGTGGAGACACAATAGAGCAGGTGAAGACCGATTCCATTGTTTGGGCAAAGCCTCCGAGAAAATTCGAGGCGGGGATACAGCATTATGCTGGGATTATCGGCCTGGGCGAGGCAGCGGAATACCTCAAACGGGTCGGGCTGAGGAACATAGAGCAGCACGAGCGCGAGCTTGCAAAGATAGCAATGGATGGGCTCTCGAGCGTGCAGAACCTGAAAATCTACGGGCCCAAGGAAATAGAGAAACGCACGGGGATATTCACGTTCAACATACGCAACGTGGCTCCGCACCAGGTCGCAATCATGCTCGACAAGATGAAGGGAATTGCGGTAAGGAGCGGCGTGTTCTGCGCGCAGCCTGGAATGGAGCACATAGGCGCGTGCGACGGGGCTGTGAGGGCGTCGTTCTATTTGTACAATACGAAGAAGGAAGTCGAGGTTTTCGTGCAGGAAGTGAAGAAGATTGTCGAGCTCTCATGAGCTCTTCCTTGCGAGCACGTAATGGACCTTCGAAATCTCGGTGCAAAGCGGCTCTATTTTTTCCGCAAGCTTCTTGGAAAAGCCTCCTGCGATTTCATAGGTGTTCCGGTGCAGCAGCTCCAGGTTATACACGGGGTTCAGGGTTTGGAAAAGACTCTTCATGCCCTTCCTGTCGCGGAAGCGCGATAGGTGGTACAATATCATGCTCGGGAAGCTGCCGCCAGTGTAGAAGGCGTCGTTGACGAACGTGTAATTGCCTCCATGCGGCTGCTGGGTCTCTGTGCGGGGGCCCTTGTAAATCTCGGATATCATCCCGGACTTGATGCGCTCTTGCGGGAAAAATCCGCGCATTGCCGAGACCAGGTCCTCCCGGAAAAGCTCGTGAGTATCGAGAATGCGCGAGTATCTGCTCCAGATGCGTGCGAAATTTTCCGGGTTTTGCGCCATGAGCCTCTCGGCATGCTCGAGCCTCTCCTTGGGCAGGTACCTGATAGTTTCATTCTTGCCGTAGCCGTTTCCGTCCCAGATGCCCTCTACTGAGACCGGCAGATTGGTTCGCTCGTTCCATCTTGCGGAAACCGCATTACTGGGTTCCATGTCCAGCATGTGGAAAAACAACCCGCCGGGGCGCAGCACCCTATCGACTTGCCTTAACGCGGTTTCCAGGTCATGAAAGACATCGAAGGATGAGAATCCGCATACTATATCGAAGCTCCTGCTCTCGAAAGGCAGCTCATATGCAGAAGCCTGCTGGGTGCATTCCCTATTATCCAGGAAGGCGGGCTGCTCGTCAGTCTCTATCCACCTTCCAGTGTATTTTCCAGGCCAGTTCCTTCGCATGAAACCCAGCCCGGCACCTATCTCGAGCACCCTGGATTTCCTTTCAAAATGCTCATCGTGGAATTTCTCGAAAAGCCTGCGCGTGGCGCGGATGGTGAGCTCCCGGCTGCGCTCGAAGCGGCGCAGGTGCATGATGCTGCTTGGCTTCCAGCACGAACTCTCTGGCTGAGTCATATACTTATATGGTCATAAATGTATAAAAATGTAGTTATTTCGGTTCAACCCCATGCGGCGCGGCTAAAATGCCGTCAAGTGCACTTCGCAACTAACGGGACGCTTCCTGTCTGGGTGAGGTCGCTTAACGCCCCGCTTCCGTAATAGAGCGTCACGTTGTCGAAATAGATGAGCTGTCCGGAATAGTTGCACAGGGGCTGGGTGAGGCCGAAGGAGACTATCTGCC
>CABMJK010000022.1 GCA_902386535.1 Candidatus Burarchaeum australiense
CCGTAATCCTCCCGTCTTCCAAATCCCAGAGAATATTTATATACTAGTAGATTGACTCCTTACCATGAGTCATATGAGCCGTTTGTTGCTTTCTTTCGTCTGCCTGCTCGTTCTAGCTTCCATTTCCTTCGCCCAGTGCCTGGAAAGTTTCAACGCGGTCAATGCCGGCGAGTTCACGCTTTCGGCCGGCACTTACAGGGCAGGCGACACCCTGTCCGGCAGCATCCTGATTACGAATTCATTCAACTATTCCCTTTCGGCCTCCACGCTGGTCATAAAAGTGGTTCGCGACACGAACGTGAGCTTCGGGGGAGACGTTGTCGGGGAGTTCATTGCAGCCCAGAACTTCAGCCTTGCGCCAATGGCATCGGACCGGGTCACGATTACAAGGCGTTTGCCAGCCGGCATGGCGCCAGGCAAATACTGGCTGACAGCCTACGTCCATTCCGGCACGTTCGACACCGGCGGGGCTTCCTTCATGGACGGGATGTACATCGGGACGACTTCCTTCGTAGTTACAAACGACTATCCCGATTATGTGCTCATAAACCGCTCGACAATCCTCCTCTCAGGGCAGCAATATGCGCCGACCGACGTGAGCAGCCAGGTGGAGCAGGCCCAGGGCGCGAACGTAAGCGTCTCGTTCAACCTTACGAACGTGGGCGAGGCCGGCACAGTGAGCGTCACCTACCGGCTTTACCTGTGGGACAAGTACAAGACGCTGGAGTTAGAGCGGCTTTTGGCAACGGGCGTGATACCTGCCGATTCGGCCCTTGCCCAGCGGCTGAAAAACGCTTCCGTGGTTGCGGGCATAACCAGCATCGACGTGAGTGCAAACTCGTCAACCGGAGTTTCAATTCCAATCGGGGTTCTCCCTTCGGATGCCTATCTGCTGGAGATTGAGGCAAGGAAAAAAGAGTCCCGCTCGCTGCTTGACGTCCGCATACCCGTGAAGGGGCCCATGGGCGCCATCCGCTTTGCCGCAGTTTCCCCTTACGCTCTGGAACAGTCGAAACCTGCGCGCGTCCTGGCCTGCCTTTCCTCAATCACCGAGATGCAGGACTTGTCTGAAGACACTACGCCCCAGATGCAGGCCGATCTCCAAATCGCCCTCTATTCCGGCAACTCAACCACCGGCACCCCGCTCTATTCCGATTCCCGCATACTGCCCCTTTCGCCCGAGGTTTCACCCGCGACATTCGACTTCTTGCCAACAGCCAATGCCAGCGAGCTCACGCTCCTGCTCTACCTTTACACGCCAGATGGCACGACCCTGATGGACGCCAGCGAAGTGCATTATGCGATAACGAGCAGCGAACGGCCCCCAATTTTCAAGCTCCAAAGCGCGGAGGCCGGCGGCATGATAAAGTACACTCTTTCGCTCACGGATTCCGCTGGCGGCCCCCTTGTCGGCAATGTCGTGATATTTGTGATGGACACGGGCAGAAAGACGGTCAACTCCCTCTCAACCGCTATCACGGGCAAGTTTGAGGGCACGTTTGCTGCCCCGCCCGGAGGCTACATACTCGAGGCGCGAGAAACCACGCGCGGGCTGATGGTGAACGACACCAACAGCACGCCCTACAGTGCGGACAGGGCCCGAAACGGCGGGCAGAACGGCGGCGGCTCCGGAACGCCAGGGCCGCAGCCCCCAAAGCCAGGCACAGAGCCGCTTTCCATCATCACGCTAATAGCGGCGGTCTTTCTGGCTGCCGTGCTGGCTGCCTTTGCCATTTATGTGCTTAAGATGTTCAAGAAGAAAATGGAGTGAGATGAGCAAATGAACCCCGAAATGAAATTTCCGCCCGCGCCGCTCCTGTCCTCGCCAAGGCTCCTGCTCGTGGCAATGCTTCTGCTCCTATTTTCCTCGCTGGCTTCCGCGACAGTCAGCGGCTCGACCTATAGCTCCAACATCAAGGTCTTTTGCGAGCGCGACCCCCAAGGAACCTGGTATCACTCCGATGCAACGGTCTGGCTGAGGAGCGACATGGATGCCTATTACTATGATGAAAAGACAAGCTCTTGGATGCCCATAAGCAATGGCCAGATAATCGACGTGGAGCCCGATGCGGACGGCCACTATTCGAAAAAGATAGGCGTGGTCGCAAGCCCCTACTCGGTTCGGGGTTCGTTCTCAGGCTATGTGCACCATCCCAACATTGCCTGGTATCCTGGTGACATAATATTCGACGAATCCTACGGATCCTGGACTACCGGTATATACGAAGTCGGTGATGTGGGATGCAGGCTAAAAGACGACGTGAACTATCCGTGGGGCCTGCCCTATGCCCTTGAGCATTGGCTCGTATGGAACAGCGCCATTACGAGTTCGACGGAGCAAAGGATTACTCAGGACGTAAATAATCCTGGATACTCCTGGCCTGACATTTTCGGCATCACGCGCGGCGGGGCCACTTATGATGCCACGCCGTATTCCTTCCACACCGCGCTAATCTGCAAGGGCGAGGCGCAGATATATGACCTGAACACCAATCCCTCAGCTCCAGTCGCCCAAGTCAACCTCGACGCCAACGGGGCCTTGTCCTCGACTCCCCAGACCCGACAGGAGATGGACGTGCCCATACCTGACAGCCAAAGCCAACGGGTCATCAGGCTGCGCACAGATATAAACAGAGATTGGTGCGCCCTTTACACCCGCCCCCTGAATGAACCGCAGGCTACGGCGGAAAAAGGGCTATATTCAACCAACCCGCCGCCCAACCCCGTACCTGGCGCCGAGCTTACCTTTACTTTAAGGAAGAAACCTCCAGCCGCCTGTTCCATGACTACAATCAGTTCACCAAGCTCCGTATGCCCCTCACCAACCGGTCATCAATTCACCGTAGAGATTACGTATTCCGACGCGCCTGCAGGCTCGACCTTCACAGTGCTGCCCGACTCGCCTGGCACAGCGCAGACTCCAAACCCATTCTCGATTTCGGGTTCAAACACCGTTGACAGGTCTGTGACTTACATCGACCCTACCGGAGGAAAAAGCTACAGCGTATTCGGCCGTATAAACCTGCCCGACGGTTCCTCCAAGGATTGCGACCCCCATGCCAACGTGCACTGCGACCTGCCGGGCCCCAACTGCCAGCTTTCGGTTGCCGATGGCGCCCCGAACGCCCTATGCACGCCCCTGGCCCACTCCTTCCCGATAAAAATGACCTATTCCAATCTGCCGCTCAGCCCGGCCTCGAGCGCCAAGATAACCTGCACAGGCAGCTCACCCCTCGAGACCTACCTCTTCCCGGTTTCCGATTCCGGCACGAGCGGCAGTTATTCCTGTGACTATGGCTCCGAAGGCACCTACTCGGTCGCGGGCTCAGTCACGCCTGCCGGCAGCGCCAACCCCGTAGCCTGCACGCCCGTTGACGTCACCTGCAGTCCAAACCTCGATTGCAAGGTCACGGCCTATGATGCTTACAGTGCAACGCAAGGATACAGGACAAGCACAGATCCGGCCAATCCCGTGCCAGTTGATTGCACCGGCGCCGGCTTGGCAGCCCATCCCTTCCTGCTCGAATACAGGGGCGTGGATGCCTGCGGCACGGGAAGCCAATGCCAGACAACTCCTCCGGCTTCGTCAAATGGCGGCTTTATCGATTGGTCAGGACCGCCCACACCACCGTTCGACTATAACATCCACATAACGACCGGGACGACCTTTGGTTACAGCGGCGGTTCATTGTCGCCATGCGCCTCGACCGGAGCGCCAGGCGGCTTTGCCAATGGCTTGCGGCTTATCCGCGGGCAAGTAACTGCATGCCCGCCAGGAGGCGGAATGGGCCTTCCAATGGTTCTCCATCCCTGTCCGCCGCTTTATATTTGCTGCGGCGCCGACCCGAGTTGCTACACCGCGCCTCCGCCTCCAACCACCGGCCCGTGCCCTGACTACATTTAAAATCAGCCTGATCACAGCCCTCGCGCCCGTCAAGCTCGCAGTTAGCACTTCTTTTCACGCCAACTCGTAAGTGCCCCGTTTCTTCCCGCCCGGAATCACGCCAGTTCGTACGTGCCCCTTTTCTTCTCGAGCACGTCGCCCTGCTCGCGCATGAGGTTGAGAACCACGGCGCACTCGTCCTCCTTTACTTTTGCGTCCCGCGCTATCTCGAGACTGGTCCTTGCCTTCTTGCCCCGCAGCGACTTCTCGATGCGCTCGCTCACTGCCACGTAAAAGCCCTTACGAGCCAGGTAGAAGCGCTTGTCAAAGCCCCGCACGCCCATGAGCTCGCCGCTCTTTATCTGCGGGTTGAGCCTTTCGGAAAGCGCCTTTGCCTCGTCCTCGCGCTCGACTATCGCGTAGCCGTACTTCTCCAGCGCCTCCTCAGGATTGCCGGCCTCGGCCGCCGAAGCAGCCCTTCCTCCAGCCGCCGCATTTCCGGCTGACGGCCCTGCCTGCCCAGCCTTCCCGCCCTTCCGCACCAGCTCGTAAATTTCCTTGGGTATGTTGTAAACGCCCTCCTTGTATTTGGCGCTCTTGAAGAACCCGACAAACTTCCTTTCGACCAGCGAGTCGAGAATCCTTTTTTCGGCTGACGTGAGCAACTCTGCCACTTTTTTCGGCGTGCGCTCCACGAAGTTCACGGACTCGAGCTTGCGCACGACCGCAATTTCGTCGCCATTGAGCGAGCCTTCCTCACGTTCCGCTTCTTCACTCACTTCCCTCGCAATCTCCTCGCCCCTGCGCGCAACCGCGTACACGCCGGGCCGCAGCTCGTAGAATGCCAGTTCGTCGCCTTCCTTCAGCCCGAGCTCCTTGCCCGCCGCATCAGGCAGCACGAGCGCCAGATGCCCGCCAGCCTTGACCACTTTTGCCATCGCCAACACCGCTTACGCCAATCCGCTTGCTTTCCCCTCCCTCCCCGCAACTCTGCACTCAGCAGATTTTCCTCTCCTCCACTTCGCCCTCCGGCTTCTTCTCGCTGAAAATCTGCGCCTCGAAACAGTAAACCGCAGCGCGCTTGCTCAGCCAGGCGTTGGGCGGCATGCCTGCCTTTACGCACGTCTGGCACAGGAACTCGCGCTCGTTCCAGCCCTGCTCCACCGGCACCTGGGGCAAAAGCAGCCCGCTGTAGTATCCATCCTCGATGAACAGCCCGTGCTTGCCCACCTTTATGGCCTTCGCATAATGCTCCGGCTCTTCAACGTCAATCTTCATCAGCGGGGTCAGCACGCTCACTTCAATCTTAAGCGACTTGAGCTCCCTTTCCTCCAGGGGCGGGAAGCGCGAGTCTCCGAAGGCCGCGCTCACCGCGCACTAGGCCACTGCCTGCGCGAGCGGCTTCGCCGCCACTATCAGGCCAATGCAGCCCCGCAGGTCGTTCCCGGGGTAGGATTCAAGGGTCACGAATGCGCCGGCCTTCTGCTTCAGGCCCGGCGGCGCATCCGCGAAATCGGCAATCTTGTGAGTGTCGAGGTAGCTCCGGATTGACTTGCGCGCCAGCGCAACGAGGTATTTGCCTTCTGAAAGCGAAACTGCCATGCCCCCACCGAGTGGGTTTAAATAACGGCAGCTTAAAATAGGTTTGGTGATGCTCATGGATTCCGCCTGCGAGGCGTGCGGCTGCGGCGCGCATGCTCTTAAAAAGTCAAAAGCCCGGCGCCGAAGCGGCAGGCACAAGAAAATCCACGGCATCCGCGGCGAGCACAAGGAGCAGGACTAGACCTCACCTAAATGCTCCCGTAAACATCATCAGGGCCAAATCTCCATCGCGGGCTGCTTCCATGACAGCGGGAATCATAGCAGCGACCCTTTCCATCTGCCTTATCTTGGTGTGCCAGTTCCTGATCTTATGCGTGTGCCAGAGCTTGGGCTCGCCGTGGTTTAGACTGTAAACAAGAAGCAATCCGCCCCTGAAGTCCCGGTCTCCGTTCTTCGGGTGGCTGACAAGCACCTCGACCGTCATGTTCTGCTCGTTCGGGAGCACGTAGCGAATCCAATCATCCTTTTGACCTGTTCGTTTGCAAACAGTTTGGTTCTTTTCCTTTCCGCTGCCCTTCCAGAACTCCACGGTGTTCGTATAAGCTTCATAGCTGATGGTCCAGTTGCCGCATGTGACGTCCCTCTTGCCGCTCAACCAGTGCTGGCCATCCTGAGCGTTGAAAAATCGCTGGCCCATTTGGGCTGTCTGCGCCCCCTTTCCGTCGCCCTTAACAGCCGTCCTTTCCATAACCGCAACATTAACTGCCACATTCCCACCTCACACCAATTTTATGCATTTTCAGGTTTAAAAGCGTTAATGCGGTCCGACTAAGACTGGCCGAACGTGACCTTATACGTTACGTTCCTTGCATCCATGAACCATCCGGCAGGCGGCTCGTCTCCCTCGTATTTCAGGACCGTTTTTAAAGGCTTCACGCCAAGCCCTTCAACCTCGAATTTCCTCTGCGTCCATTCTTCAACAAGGCACCCGCCATGCGAACGCCAATCGTTTGTTATGGCCAGGACAACGTTCCCCTTCCCAACCAAGTGGCTCAGCAGTTCGCTGCCCGGCAGCTCGAAATCGAAAAGTCTGTTCGGACTTTCAAACACGACGAGCGCGTGCAGCTGGTCCTGAACGGCATAAACTCCATAAGGGCCTACAGACAGCATTCGCTCCCCATACTTGCCGGGCCTCAAAAGCCGGCCTCCAGACCGGTCAAAGTCGTTTGGAAGCTTCCATGGCCCCAGGTGCCGCTTGTCGTCAGGTTTCCTCGGTTGAGACAGTTCGCCAGACATGGCCGCCCCTTTTTGTAGGTTCGCGCACGACCCCCTATTAAACGTTTATTCGACGTTACGCGTAGCTCGCTGAAACGCGAAGTTCGGTAGGATTCGGAGGCGATTTGCATGTTTTGTGCATATTCATGCAGCATTCCGTGCATATCCCGCGCATGCGCCACGTAAAATGCTCTTAAACCTTTTGCAATGTAATAGCAGTAATCGTGTCACAGGTCAAGCGAGCTCTAATAACCGTTTACGATAAGTCAGGCATAGCCGATTTCTCAAAGGAGCTTCAGAAGCTGGGAGTGGAACTGATATCCACCGGCGGCACTGCCGAGGCCCTGCGCAAGGCCGGCTTAAAGGTCACCGAGGTGTCCGACATCACCGGCTTCCCCGAGCTTTTCGAGGGCAGGCTGAAGAGCCTGCATCCGCTCATCCATGGCGCAATTCTTTACAAGCGGGGCGACAGGAAGCACGAGGCCGAGGCTGCCGCGAACAGGATAAGGCCCATCGACCTCGTGGTCGTGAACCTCTACCCGTTCGAAAAGGAGCCGGGCATCGAGATGATAGACGTCGGCGGGCCTGCGCTCATCCGCGCTGCCGCGAAGAACTCGGAGCACGTGGGCGTGGTGGTCGAGCCCTCCCAGTATTCCGAGGTGCTCGCCGACCTGAAGGCAAACAAGGGCGGGCTCTCGGCCGAGCTTAAGAAAAAGCTCATGCTGCGGGCCTTTGCGCGCACAAGCGAGTACGATTGGCAGATAGGCCGGCACTTTTCCGCTTCCAAGGACCTCTTCCCAGAGGCGCTGGTCATGCGCTTCAGCAAGGTGCAGGACCTCCGCTATGGCGAGAACCCGCACCAGAAGGCGGCCTCCTACGTGAAGGCCGATGCCGCGGCAAAAGGCGCGAGCCTTGCCTCGCTGAACTCGCTGGCAGGCAAGCAGCTCTCCTACAACAACCTGCTCGACGCGAACTCCGCCCTGCTACTAATCCGCGACCTGCGCTCCCGGGTGGCCACGGCGATAATGAAGCACAACAACCCATGCGGTTCGGCGCTGGGCAAGACGCTGAAGGAGAGCTACGAGAAGGCGCTCGCCACGGACCCGCAGTCTGCCTACGGCGGCGTCGTCGCGTTCAGCAGGAAGGTGGACGCGGAGACTGCCGAGGCCATGGGCCGGCAGTTCATCGAAGTGGTGCTTGCACCGGGCTACGAGCCCAAGGCGCTCGAGATTCTCAAGCAGAAGAAGAGCAGGCGCATACTTGACATCAGCGAGCTCATGAAGCCCGCGCCCGAGGGCGAGACGGATTTCAGGAGCATCATCGGCGGGATGCTCTACCAGCAGAGTGATTATTTCCCCACGGACCCGCTCAACCCGACGTTCACTGTGGTGAGCAAGCGCGCGCCCACACCGGCCGAAAAGAAGGCGCTGGGCTTTGCCTACATCCTCGCCAAGCACGTCAAGTCCAATGCCATTGTCTTCTCGCGTGAGGACCAGATAGTCGGCATCGGCGCGGGCCAGATGTCACGCGTGGACGCGTGCCGCATCGCCATCGAGAAGGCGGGAGACGCGGGCTTTGACGTGAAGGGCACGGCCATGGCGAGCGACGGCTTCTTCCCGTTACGCGACACTGTGGAGTTCGCGGCCAAGGCCGGCGCCACGGCCATCATCCAGCCCGGCGGCTCAATCCGCGATGCGGACGTGATAGCCGCGGCCGATGAGTGCGGCATTGCGATGGCCTTCACTGGCGTGAGGCACTTCAAGCATTAGGGACCTACGGTTCCCGATACCTTCCCTGAGATATTGTTTTAAACCTACATCTGAAATTAGATTCGGTGGGAACATGAAAGTTGAAGTCAAACTCGGCGATGTTCGGGAAAATAATTCCGAAGTGCTGGTTCTTTTCTCTTACGAGGACCTGGACTTCATGCAGGGCGTTGCGAAGATGGCGAAGGACGCGAGGTTCAAGGGCGAGAAGAACGAGACCAAGCTGGTCCACCCGCCCTCTGCATTCAAATGCAAGCACATACTTCTTACTGGCCTCGGAAAGCGCGAGAAAGCCACATCCTACGACGTCTACGTGGCCGCGGGCCGGGCGGCTCAGGAAGCATGCTCCGAGGAGTTCAAGACCCTTGCTTTCAACCTGCCCGAGACAGTGGGCACCAAGATCGAGAATACCGCGCGGCAGGTGTGCGAGGGTGCCATGACCGCGCTCTACAAGTTCGACCAGTTCAAGAGCAAGAAGAAGGACAAGGAGAGCGAGGACGAGTTCAAGGAAGACGAGAAGGAAATCGAGACCATCGAGATTCTCTGCCCGTTCGAGGCTGACGGCGAGCGCATGAAGCGCGAAGTCGAGGAGGCCCGCATAATCTCCGAGTGCGTGCACGTCACCCGCGACCTGGTGAACTATCCTTCCAACCTCAAGCGGCCGCCGATGCTGGCGGACCGCATCAAGCAGCACGTTTCCAGGCACGGCATCCGCTTCGGGGTGCTGGACGAGAACGCGATGAAGAGGAAGGGCATGGGCTCGCTGTTGGCGGTTGCGAGCGGAAGCGGTTCCCCTCCGCGGCTCGTCACGCTCGAGTATGGCAAGAAGCGCGAGGGCAAGCCGCCCCTCTGCCTCGTGGGCAAGGGCATCAAGTTCGACAGCGGCGGCATTTCGCTGAAGCCTTCAAAGGGCATGGATGAGATGAAGGGCGACATGGCCGGCGCGGCGGCGGTTGCCGGCGCCATGATGGCGATTTCGCAGCTCAAGATACCATTGCATGTGGTCGGCGTCATGCCGCTGACCGAGAACATGCCCGACGGCAATGCGCAGAGGCCCGGCGACATCGTGAAGGCAATGAACGGCAAGTCCATTGAAGTGCTCAACACAGATGCCGAGGGCCGCATGGTGCTCGCAGACGCGGTTGCCTATGCCGAGGAAACCTACAAGCCCGATTATTTGGTGGACATCGCGACTTTGACTGGCGCGGTGGTAGTCTGCCTTGGCAAGCACGCCACCGGCCTTCTCTCCAATGACGACGCGCTCAAGAAGCAGGTAATCGAGGCGGGCGAAAAGGTGCACGAGCGGTGCTGGGAGCTGCCCTTCTGGAAGGAATACCGGGACATGGTGAAGAGCAAGGTGGCTGACGTGAAGAACATCGGCTCCGAGAGTGGCGAGGGCGGCACGATAACCGCCGGCGCGTTCGTGGCCAGCTTCCTGAACGAGAAGACCAAGTGGGCCCACCTTGACATCGCGGGCACGTCCTTCTCGGAAGGCGGCAAGCCCTTCGGGCATGTGGGCGCCACGGGTGTCGGCGTCAGGCTGTTCGTCGAGCTCGCGCGCAGCATGAGCGGCGAGAACGTTTAACCGCCAACGCAGGCCGTCATTTAACGCTTATAAACCTGAAAAGGCATATTTCTGTCTAGTTGTGAGGTTATGCCGATCCAAGCATGGATGGCCAATCCTGGTCGTGAAGAACCACGCGAGTCAGGGAGGCCTTCACGAAGCGGACTGGGGTCTGACACAAGCAGGCTTTCTAGCGATAGAGTGGCTGAGACGAGGCTCAAAAAGTATTTTGACAGAACCGACCCCCTGCACCCGAAATTAAACAAGACGCTTGGCAGCCTTCACAGAATTCTTCATGAAGGCTTCAACACCGCGGTTCTGGACCGTTTCCACGACGGGAGCTGCGATCATTGCGAGTTCAGAGACGAGGCATTTCCGCGTTGGATAGAGGCTGTCCAGGTTAATCTCTCAAGCATTTTCTGGCTCGCAAACGACATGCTGGTTTCATTGAAGGGGCTTGAGCTGAATGACGAAATCATAAGGCAGGCCTGCAAAGTGGCAATCTTGCTGGAATGCGAGAAAAATACCCGGGAGGATAAGCCGTTTTCCAAAGAGCCAGATTCGTCCTCCGGATGGAGGACTTGGTCGCAAAATTTCACGCTAAAGCCGATGTATGCTGCAAAAGAAGGAACATACCTGAGCATCGGCGTCGCCGGCCGCAGCGAGGGAGACGTTACCCGCGCTTCAGAGGATTATGTGGAAATGTGCCGGCTCAATCTTACGAGAAGCCAAGGCGAGCGCGCCCTCATCTTCACGAACCCGCATGAAAAGCTGTGGGATGCAACGAAAACGCTGCTGGAGGCTTCTTCGGAAGTAAAATGTGACTCTGAAGCCAAAACTCTTGCATTCAAAAGAACCCTTCGCCAGGCCCTGACGGCCTGCCTCGACAATTCCGATAACAACCTGACCATGCATCCGATTAACTGGTCAAACTATGAGCCGGACAAATCCGGCAGCAGCAAGAGCCACATCGCAACCGACTGGATCTCCTGGGGTGAGATGATACTGCCTGCTTATTTCACCGCGTTTGTAAAGGAAAGGAAAACCGACAAAGCCGCGCCCTGGCGCATAGTCGAGCTTGCGGCCGACCTTGCCATGGCCATGTATGGCCCCGAGCTTCAGCAGGAAAAGAATTACGTGCCTGTCCTCAAGCTGGCCGTCCTGCTTGCGCATTATGAGTATGAGGCCAGCCTCAGATCATCCCGCTTTTTTGGAAATGAGACGGACAAAATACGAATAACGCGTTCTGCAGGCCATGAAGGCAGATGGGCTGGAGTTATGGGTTCGGATGCGGGTTATTTCAGAGACACCTCGCCCAGCATACTTTTCCACCTCGACTCCTCAAATGGAAAGCTGACTTTTGATTTTGACTGCGACTGGACGCGCATGCCTGACTATTTAATCAGGACAATGCGCGGGCTTACGTTCCCTCCCAGAAACCCCCGTCCAGTGGAGAGAACTTCCGCAACCGCAGGAACGCCTACCGGCACCGCGTCGAAAGCACCGAAATCCGCGCTGCCAAAAATCCCGGCCGTTTCCAGTGCCGAGGTTTCTCAGCCAACCATGATCGAGGCCGAACGGAACAGCGGCGTGCGGCAGCTTGCGCAGCTGATGCTCAATGCGGTATATGTAAAACTTCCACCTTCCGAGGATGCACGTAAGCAATTGGCGGCCACGACTATGAAAGTAGCGGCTGCGATTTTCGATCATGCGCAGGCAACCGGCCAGGGCCAGCTTGAGTTCAACAAAATCAGCGACCAGGAAGTTGTTGTTCAGCAACGCTCCGGCAATGCAACCGATATCACGACATTATGCACGCTGGACATACGGAAAAGCCGCGATAAACCGACTTTTGCGCGTCCGGTGGTTTTCACGAACGTCCATCCGGGCCTGCAATCCGTTCTAGCGCCTTTTACTCAGTAGGAAATAGATGGCCAATATCACGATTATTGAGCCTAGCGTGCCGATTATCAGCAGCTGCGCCCCGGAATTGACGCTCAGCGCCCCTTCCGCACCCGCAGACTCGTTTGCCGCAGTCTCGGCTGCAAAAGCAAAGCCAGAAAGCAACAGTACAATCAGCCCAAACAGCGCCGCAATCCCAAATCTCATGCAATCTCCCTCAATATTTTTTCAAGTTCCTTCGCATCCATGAGCTTCTTTTCGAGCACGAGCTCCTTCACACCCTTGCCGCTCCTGAGCGACTCCTTCACGAGCGCAGCCACCTTGGCATAGCCGAGCGTCGGAGTGAGTGCAGTTGCATAGGTGTTGCTCTTAATATAAATTTCGGCTATGCGCTTCCTGTCCGCCTGGATTCCTGCGATGCATTTCTCGCGGAACATGGCACAGCAATTGGTTATCAGCTCGATTGAGCCAAGCAGCTCGTGCGCTATCAGCGGCGTGTTGGTGTTCAGGTCCAGCTGGCCCGCCTTGCACGCAAGCTCCACGGCCCTGTCGCTGCCCATCACATGGTAGGAGCACATCTCGACGGCCTCCGGAATTGAGGGATTGACCTTGCCCGGCATTATCGAAGAGCCCGGCTCGACCTCTGGCAGGATGAGCTCGCCCAGCCCGCCGCGCGGCCCGGATGACAGGAGCTTCAGGTCGCAGGCCGTGCGGGCCAGCGTAACCACAAGCATTCGGAGCGCGCCGGAGAACTGCAGGAAGGCATTCATGTTCTGCGCCAGCTCGACGGTGTCTTTCGAGGCGCGTAGCTTGAGGCCGGTCAGCCCATTCAGCCTCGCCACAATTGTCTCCTTGAACTTTGGGTGCGCGTTTATACCCGTGCCCAGCGCAGTGCCGCCTATCCCCAACTCGCCGAGCCGTTCGAGCGAGCATTCCAATTCTTCCACGTCCTTTCGCAGCGCACTCGCGTAAGCGCCAAATTCAAGCCCGAGAGTCGTGGGCACCGCATCCTGCAGGTGCGTTCTTCCAACCTTCTTCACATCGGCAAACTCCCGCGCCTTCTTTTGCAGTGCAGCCTCGAGTTCCCGCGCTTCCTTCACCAGTTCGCGAGAGCTAATTATCACGGAAAGCCTCACCACGGTCGGAATAACGTCGTTGCTCGACTGCCCGAGGTTCACGTGGTCATTCGGGTGCACGGGCTTGTATGCGCCTTTTGCAGAGCCTAACAGTTCATTCGCCCTATTCGCCAGCACCTCATTCATGTTCATGTTGAACGGCGTGCCTGCTCCTGCCTGAAAGACGTCGAGCGGGAATTCCGCATCGAGCTTGCCCGCGAGAACCTCGTCTGCGGCCTTCGCAATCGCCAGCGCGGACTTGCGGTCCAGCGCTCCGAGTTCCGCATTTGCTTCTGCCGCGGCCTTTTTCGTGAGTGCAAGCGCCCTTATGAAAACCGGCTTAGCGCGCATGCCGCTGAGCTGGAAATTATCCAGGGCCCGCGCCGTGAATGCCCCGTAATGGGCATCAGCAGGAACCTGCACGTCACCTATGGAATCCTTTTCACGCCTAGTAGTGCTCATGGTGAAGCCTTTGTGGGCATTTGTTTAAAAACCGTTCAACCGAAAGCCCCTCATGGCGCCAGAAGAAAAGCCGATCGAGAAGGCGGTTGAAAAGGTGGCTGAAAGGACTAGTGAGAAGCAGGCCGAAAAGCAGGCTGAGAAAAAGGACGACGTGAAGAAGCGGGAGCTCGAGAAGAAGGAGGAAAAGAAGGACGAGATGAAGGAGCAGGCCGTAATCGCCATCCGCGACATCAGCATCGCGCTCGACACCTACGACGACATCTACTCGGACTTCGACCCGCGGCCCCACGCGGAAAGGGAGATATCGGCCGACCTGCTGAAGGAACTCGAGAGGCGCGCGCTCATTGATGCCAAGGGGCGGTTCGAAATACGGTTCTTCCTGCCCAAGGCGCTGCGGGACGAGAAGACCGAGGCGCAGATAAAGAAGCGCCTGCAGGCCTATTTCCGCATGAAGTGCAAGGAGGCGGAGAAGGAGAATAATGCGAGGAAGGTGACGAGCGCGCTCTACATAATAGCGGGCCTCGCGGCCCTCTTCAGCTACGCAATACTGCTCACGTTCACGCAGCTTGGCCCGTTCGGTTCTTTCCTGGACGTGCTGCTCGTGCCCATCGGCTGGTTCTTCCTCTGGGAAGGGCTCGCGAAGCTGCTGCTGCAGGAGCGCAAGGTCATGGATGCGCAGATAAAGTTCTACCAGGATTTCTCGAAGGCCAATTTCATCTTCCTTTCAGAGGAGGAAAACGTGCTCGGAGCCACGCAGGAGCAGACCGGGGCTTGATGGGCCATGGTTGAGCTCGACGACTTTTTCGGGGCCATGAGCGAGGTCGCACTCAAGGGCCTCAAGTTCCTGTTCGTCATCCTCATCGCTTTCCTCATTGCCTACCTCTTCTTCAAGCCCGCAGATTCAAACTTCTCGCTGGACTCTTTGAAAGATTCGCTGGCCAACGGCATCGCGGGCTTCGGGCAAGCGGCCGTTGACTCAGCCAGCATCCTTCCCTTCCATGAGAACAGTCTCGCACTATTCATTTTTGTCGCGCTGGCGGTAGGCGTCATTTTCCTGCTGCTCTACAAGCTCGCCGGCGGCGGATCCAAGGCGTGGAGCTGATCCGGATCCGGTGCATGGGAAGTCGGGCATCTATATAGATAATATTAAAAAGCCATGGCCGTAAATGGCTGAAACATAAACAGAACAAAAGACTGGGCCGACAAATTAATGGCATGAAGGTCGAAGCAAGATTAATGGACAACTAGTTTTCCAGTCTGAGGTTCACCGTTGATGTAGGGAATTTCATAAACAAAAGGTGGGAACAATGGCCAATGATGTGACGCAGAACCTGCAGTTGACGCCTCATGAAATGGACTTGCTTGCGAGCAAGGCGAGGAAGCGCGGCTTGACCGTAGCCGAGCTGATACGGCAGGAATTGCTGGAAAACCGTGCGGGCGAAAGTGCGACGGGAACTACGCAGGCCCGGATGCACCTATTCTTCGGCATACTTGGCAAGGACCAGTCTTCCCCCCAGTCCAAGCGATTCTTCTTCCCCGCCCCGGCCCGACACGCCAAGCAACCGAAAGCCTCGCTTCCGCGCAGCCTGGAAACCGCCAAGGCCATACTCCTGCGCAAAATACGCCTCCACCCGGCCGCCGAGGCGGTTTAGGCTTTTAAATCATAAAATGCATATTCACTGGCATGGGCGACGTCCATGCTCCCAGAAAAAATCCGTCTGAGTTCCGCACTCCCAATTCCAAACCACCCGGATGCCTTTTCCCCATTTTCCGCTTCAAGCAGTGGCAGGAAGGCCAGAAATTTCGGCGAATGGCAATCAAAGAAAATCGCAGTTTGGACGGGAAATACGAGCTCGGAACCCCGCTTCTGACGCCGAAAGAACTTTGGCTAACTTCGCAAGCGCGCAAGGAGCAAGTCCGTACGTGGAAAGGCATCGCCATTTCCACGCTCATACCGGTGCTTGCATTCGCCCTGAGCCCGATGAATTCCAATCATTTTGGATGGACGATAATAAAGACGCCCGTATTCGCAGAATTCTCGAGCGGCTGCCTTGCGGCCAGCGCCATTATTGGCGCGACTTTTAATCGCGTATTTCCGCCCGTTGACTCGGAGCGAGGGATCTTTGGGGATTTTGAAAGGAACAACGACCATCTCAACGTAGCGGTAGCTACCGGGGGGTTTGCTCTTGTGGGCTGGGTTCTTGCTGGATGCCCCTATTCGCCCATGGGCGCATTCCTGGGCACCCTGATTGGCGGCGTCGTCGCGGGCCTTTATGCCCTTGCAGTAGCCAAGTGGTTGCCTTAAAAGTGCCTCAGAAGCTACTCCGCAGGGTCATCGATTTCTCTAACCCACTGGGACGGTGTCGTCATAGGCACCCATATTACGAGCCGCGCATTTAAAACCCAACTACTTTGCCTGCGAGGAGGGTAGGACGTCCCCGATGATGTCCACGACTATGTGCAGCACGTAGCCGAGCATGCCCGCGAGCGCGATGAATATGTTGTTGGCGTGCGAGAGGCTGCCGGAGGCGAGCACGAACAGGAGCGCGCTTATGAAGACGCCGTAGATGAAAGCGGCGAGGAAGCCGTGCATGATGCCCCGGTGGAACGGGATGAGGAAGTCCAGCACGGCGACGGCCGCCGCAGGAACCGCGACTGCCAGGAACAGGATGCCGAACGTGCAAAGCATCGTATCCGCACCCGTTGCCTGCGTGCAGAACTCCAACAGGTGCTCATGATACATGAAGATGAGCGCCAGCGAGGCGAGAAACAGGAGCAGGAAGAGCACCGCGTTCACGGTGCGCCTTATGATCGAGAAGGGCGCGTCCACGTCCGGCAGGAGCGTGCCGAGCATGAAGACGACGACTGCCGCGGCCAGCACGGGCGCGGGCCTCGGGAAGAAAACGAAGGAAAGGAGTAGCAAGATGATGACTGCGACCAAGCCCGTGGCAAGGTGCTCCTTGAAGCCGGTCTGCATGGATGGCTATTCGAGGCCGACGCTTAAAAAACCGTGGCCTTCAGCCCAGCCGCTTCACGTGCACGTTCTCGTAAACCGGGCCGGCAGGCGTGAGAGTGCTTTTCTTCAGGATCAGCCTATCCACAACGAAAGAGCCGAAGTCGTCATCCTCGTGCGCGCGCACGAACGGATGCAGGTCTACGCGAGACTTGGGTATGCCAATGGTGATGTGGGGCGAGAACTCTTCTTTCTTGAAGCCTAACGGCTCGAGCGCGCTACCTATCTGCGCATGCAGGTGCCTCAGGCCCTCGCTCAGCGCGCCGACCCACACCACGCGCACGAAGCTCATTGACGGGAAGACGCCCACGCCCCGGCATTTGACCTCAAAAGGAACCGCGCTTATGCCCTCGAGGGCATCCTTCACCAGTTCGGCCTTCGTCTCGTCAATCTCGCCCAAAAATGCCAGGGTCATGTGCAGGTTGGCAGCCTCAACTTGCCTTATGCCGGCCGGCAGCCCTTGCTCCAGTGCGGCAATTTTTTGCCTGACATCTTCGCCAGTTTCGACCGCAACAAAGGCGCGCATGATGCTATATTAAATCGTTCGCTTTAAATCGCTTCATGCTCCTCGTAGGCGTGACTGGTTTCAGGGGAAGCGGCAAGTCGCTCGCTGCCCGGGCAGCGAGCTCGCTCGGAATTCCTGTGCTCGAGATGCGCAAGCCCGTGGTGGCGCTCATGCGGAAGAAGGGCATCAGGGTGACCAACAGGAGCCTCAGGCTTTTCGCCGATGAAATAAGGAAAAAGAACGGCAAGGCGGTTTCGGCAAAGCTTGCTGTGGCGGAAATCCTGAAGATGAAGAAAAAAATAGTTCTTGTAAACGGCGTGCGAAGCGGTGAGGAAATACGCGAGTTCAAAAAGAATTTCGATTTCAAGCTCATCGCAGTCACCGCGCCCCTGCGCCTGCGGTTCGCGCGCATCCTGAAGCGCGGAAGGAGCGATGACCCGAAGAAATACGCGGACTTCCTGTGGTCCGAGCGCATTGAACAGCATTGGGGCCTGGCAAAGGCGGTCGCGCTTGCCGATTACGTCGTGCAGAACAGAGGCACGCGGGCCGAATGCGAGGAAAAAATACGCGGAATCCTTGAGCGGCTGGCGCGCTGACATTTCGTCAATTTTTTGCCGATTTTTGCGTGCACAAAAGTGTGCACGAGTATTTATACGCCCCTTTTGCCGCATATAAGCTACGGGGGTGGAGGCATGGCATCTGAGAACAAGGGCGTACCGAGTGTTACTGGCCCGCTGAGTCAGAAACCCGTTGCCAGAGACCAATCTCAGTCCGGCCACAACGTTCGTACGCCCCATCAGGACGAGGGAAAATCTGAGAAACAAATTGCAGAGTTTGCGGCTCGCATCTGCGCCAGCCCACTTTCCGCTTCGGGCGGAAAGGGGTCCCTTTCTCGGTTCGCCGAGAAAGTGGACGACACAAGCTGAATCCAGTTTTTTAAACGCTGGGTTCGGATGAAAACGCAAAGGCGCAGGAAGAGCGGCTTCCCTTAGTCCTCAACTTAAAAGACCTCCAAACCGGCTCCTTACCATCTGATTTCCTGTCCATATCCGACGAGATAGTGGATCTCATGCCAGGATGGCCGCGGCAGCCTGAGGCAGAAGGCATCAATGCCGATGGCGGCGGGAACGGCGAGAGGCACGGGCCTTCCGGAAACGGGCACGGCAATGGCGAGCGGGTTGCGAAGGAGCCCACGAGCGGGAAAGTCGCCGGCGCAAAACTGGGCCGCAGCGCGGAATACGCGAAAATGGTGCCGGGCAGCTCTGAATATCCTCGCGGACGGCCGCCCCGCGACATCACCATAGTCGACCTCATGGAAGCCGCATCTGCGCTGGCCAAGTGCATACGCATGAACGGGAAGTCCCACGCCGCCGCGGAACTGGCCGACTATTTCCAGCTCAGGGAGGAGATCATCAAAAGCATGGACCACCCGAGGGAAGCTCTTGCATACTGCGAAAGCAAGAGAGAACGCAAGCAGCTTCAAACCGTGCTTAAGGATACGTCCAATCACGCGCAGTTCCTCACCCGCGTGCTCATGAAGATAGACAGCTTTAGCCACGATGCGGAAGCGATGAGGAAACTGGAGCATGAGCGCCTTCTTCATGTGCGGCAGCACATTACGCGGAAGTCGAAAGAAATCGAGAACTTCCTGCTGCCGCATGCCATAAAAGGCGTATTGGACAGGGCTGCCCTTGGCATCCTCAGCATGAGCGTCATTGGGGAAGCTGCGAACTTCTGGGACCACCTCACCAACGCCTTCTGGCCCAACTTCATCGCCTTCGCAGCCTCCGCCCTTTCGCTGGGCTACATAATCACCAGCTATGCCATAGACGTGATAAAGGCGCAGAGGCTCGACAATCTCGCGAAGTTTGAGAAGAAAGAAGAGGAGCATATACATGGGCGGTGCGATGAAACCAAGAAAGCCATGCTGACCAAGCTCGCGCTTGAGCTAATCTATGAGTTTGACATCCACTACAAGCGCGATAGGGCGCGGCAGAGGAAGGCGATAGCCGACGAAGTGCGCCATGAGGCCGGGCCCGAACTATGCCTGGACGTGATTGACGGCAAGGCAACGTATGCGCCCGACGAGGCCATGGCGGACGCGCTCGCCGAGGCCCTCTGCAAGCAGGTCTTTTGATTTTTATTTTTTCAGCACTTCGGGATTGACAGGATTGGGCACTGGCTTGCCCTGCAGTGCGGTTATCAGGTTTTCGGCGGCCATGTCCGCCATTTTATCCCTCGTCTCGCGGCTCGCACTGCCGATGTGAGGCACAAGCACTACGTTGTCCAGACCAATGAGCGGATTGTCAGCGCCAATCGGCTCCTTTTCATAAACATCCAGCGCCGCGCCCGCAATCCGCTTTTCCTTCAGGGCCTTTGCGAGCGCCTTCTCGTCAACTATCTCCCCGCGCGCGTCATTTATCAGGTAAGCCGTGGGCTTCATCATCGCGAACTGCTTTTCCCCCATCATCTTCGTGGTCTCGGGCATGAGCGGCACGTGGACCGTGATGAAATCGCTCTCGCGCAGCAGTCGTTCGAGGGGCACTAGTTCGGCGCCCACCTCTTCGGCGTTCTTCCTGTCCGACTCGGGCGATGTGGCGAGTATTTTCATGTTGAAGCCCTTCGCCCTCCGTGCCACCGCGGTGCCGATGCGGCCCATGCCGATTACGCCAAGCGTCTTGCCATGGATATCAGTGCCGAGCAGCAGCTGGGGTTCCCACGTCTTCCATTTGCCCGCCCTCAGGTATTTGTCGGCCTCGACAATGCGCCTCGCAATGGCCATCAGCAGGGCCCAGGCGAGGTCTGCAGTCGTCTCCGTAAGAACGCCCGGCGTGTTGGTGACAAGAATGCCCCGCTCGCTCGCTGCCTTCACGTCTATGTTGTTGAATCCCACTGCATAATTCGAAACTACTTTCAGCTGCTTTCCCGCCGCATCCATGACCTCGCCGTCTATTTTGTCCGTCAGCAGGCAGAGCAGGCCGTCGACTCCCTTCACGTTGGCCAGCAGCTCCTCGCGCGTGGGCGGCATCTGGCCCTCGTGAACCTTCACGTCGAAAAGGCCCTGCAGCTTCTTCAGCCCGGCCTCGGGAATCCTGCGGGTGACGTAAACCTTGAGTTTTGCCATGGGGTGCTTATGCCGCGACTATTTAAAAAAGTTTAATTGAGCAAAAATACCCTGAAAATGAAGGACATGAAACTCATTCCCGCAAGCCAGCTAAAGCTGACAGTCAGGAGAACTCGGGGCGAGGACATCGAGCTCTTGCCGGTTGAATAAAAACTCAACACGACCCGATGGCCGGATGCGCGGAGCAAATACCCCCGCGATCCCTTGCTGCACGGGCCGTCTGAAACGCTCGTCCTTTACAACTATGGGCCGCTGGTTGAAAAAGTCCAGGACGCCATCAGGCAGGCGCTGGCGGCCAAGGTAATTCTCAAATGGGACAACAACGTCGTACGCGAGCTCCGCGGCCTGTGCAAAGGTGACCAGTTTGGCCTTAATCCGACGGATTTCACGACTACGGACGGCGCCACGCCCCTAAAGCAGGACCGCGCCTTCGCGGGCATGATAAACCAGTTCTTCTGCGACATGGACTGCGTGAAAAGGATATTCCAGGACGTCGAAACAGAGCTGAGCCAGAACGCGAAGTGAAGCTCGGATTCAGTTCCGCTCGTTTGCAGGAAGAACGGTGGTGTCCCAGCAAAATCGCACAGTTTCCGTGATTTCCCTGCCGTTGTCTTCGTAGGTCATCCGGATGTCGGATACTGGGCTCGTCCATGCCTGGAGCGGCGTTCCGTGAAGGAATATTTTGTGCGTCTTCAGGGACCAAAACTCGGTTCCTTCTGCATCTTGCCATGATTCCAGTTCAGTTCCAAAGCCGCCGAGCTGCTCATTTAAGTTCACGGTCGAGGAAAAATTCGTTCCTTCGAGCGAAATGCTTACGCTTTTGAGCGTGAGATTGCGAGGCATGAGATTCATCAGCTTCAACTCAACAACGCCGTCGTCATATATCCGGTATCCCTCAAGGCGTATCCATGCTACGGAGAAGTTCTTTGCAATCGTCTTGTCACCTAGCACGAGCTTAACTTCGTGCTCGCCGGCTTCAAGCTTGCCGGTCAAAATACCTATCAATACGGGTTCCTCTTTCTTGAGGTTTATTTCCTGCCCATCCACGTATCCTTTTGCGTTCATATACTCTCGGGAAGTGAGTGAATTCGGCATGATTATCAGTGCATCATCCGAGCCATAGTAGGCAACCTCCTCTATATGCGGGTCTAGCGGAACACCTAGGATCCGATTGTTCATCGTGGCGCTCCAGTTCATCTCGCTGGTCCATACGTCCGTATATGCCGCCCATAGCTCTGCCTCGGAAGGCGTGCGGTTTCCGAAAAAGGAGGCAATGCCCGGGTTTTTCTCCAGATATGTGGAATTTTCGAGCATATCATTCACATTCTGATGGAATTTCTTGGAAAAGTAGGCCTTGTCGATGAACGGATACAGTGCACCCATGAATTTCCAGCTCCGCCATGCCTCGGCAGTGCCACCGTCATCCACGAATTCAAGGGACCAGGACGGCGCTTCCCTGATGGCGCAGTCATCGGGTGCCGCCCCTGCCCGCCCGTAGTATGCCTTTCGATAATAGCTGGTTCCCGCTGGAGTCTCGACGGCTATGCCTGTATTAGGGTCGCCGTCCCCCATGAATGTTCCCAGATACAGGAGCGTCATCAGATTATTCGTGTCTTTTAGGACATACGGGCCGAAATACCCCACCTTGAAATCCGCCTTCTCCTTGATTTTATAGAACTGATAGCCTGCAAAAATGAGCACGAGCGCAACAATCATGAGTCCGACGATCAGAAGCTTTTTCATCCTATTGTCGCCTCCACTTCGCTCCCTGCGGCGTGTCCTCGATTGTAACGCCCAGCTCGCCCAGCTTCGCGCGAATCTGGTCGCTAACGGCAAACTTACCCTGCCTGCGCATCTCGTCGCGCAGCTTCACCACGTAATCAATAAGCTCGTCCTCTGCCTTTCCTATGAATGCCGTGTCTGACGTGACGGTCTTGACATACTCCTCAAGCTTCGCGCCTATCTTCCTGCCCGCCGCCTTCTTCCTCTTCAGCTTGAAGCCCAGCGCGCCGGCCAGCTTCTTGTATTTCGAGAGCGCGTATTTCAATTCTCCAGCGCTCGCTTTTTCGAGGCTGTTGTTCATGAGCGTCGACAGCTCGTAAAGCGCGGCAAGCGCATTGGGCGTGGTGAAATCGTCATCCATTGCCTCCTCGAAAGTTTTGGCTAGCGCCTTGACCTGTTTTTTTATCGGCTCGCCTTCGGTTCTGCCCTTTGCAATCGCCTCCTCTGCCAATTCCCGCGTCCTGCGCAGGCCCCCGAGCGAGTTCGCGGCCTGTTCCAGCTGCTCAGGTGTGAAGTCAATCGGCCCGCGGTAGTGGGTTGAAAGGATGAACAGCCGCACGGCTTCCGCGTCATGGTCCTTGAGCACGGCCCGTATTGTCTTGAAGTTGCCCAGCGACTTGCTCATCTTCTCGCTGTTCACGTTGATGAAGGCGTTGTGCATCCAGAAGCGCGCGAACTGCCTGC
>CABMJK010000023.1 GCA_902386535.1 Candidatus Burarchaeum australiense
CATTTCCGCCCGCATGCCGGTCGTCCTCTATGCACCCAACTCTTCTGCTTCAAAAGGCTTCCGCGACCTGGCGATACAACTAGGCTTCAGCGGAAGGGGAGGGGCGAGGAGTTTCAGCCGCGGAAGTCCGATCTCGCGCTTCTTTGCCTGGCTCTCGCGCCTGTTCGGCGGCTAAGGCCTTGGGGATGAAATGGTGGAAGAATGAGTGACTGCATTTTTTGCAAGATTGTGAGCGGGGAAATCGGCGCGTCCAAGGTATACGAGGACAAATACACGCTAGCGTTCCTGGACATCAACCCGGTCAACAAGGGCCACGTGCTCGTGATACCGAAAAAGCATTTCGACACCGTGCTCGATATGCCCGAGGATGAGGGCGTGGCGCTGGCAAAGGCCTCCGTGAAAGTCGGGAAGGCGGTGAGGAAGGCCACGAACTGCGAGGGCATAAACCTCCTGCACAACATCGGAAAGGCCGCGGGCCAGCTCGTCTTCCACGCGCACGTGCATCTCATACCCCGCTTCTCGCACGACTCGATGCGCCTCGGCTGGGACAGGAAGCAGTATGCGAACAGCGCCGAGCAGGAGGAGTTCAGGAAGAAGGTTTCCGAGGCCGTGGGCAAGTGAAGCTTTTTAATTCCTTGGCGGCGTAAAGAGACTGCCTTCGTGAGGGAAGGTTGTGCAAAAGGGAACCGTAGGTTCCTTATGCGGCCGTAGTCTAGCCTGGTTAGGACTCGAGGTTGCCAAGCAAAGGGGGCACGACAAGTCGCCCCCTTTGCGCAACCCCACGTTTGGGTCAAAAATCTCGAAACCCGGGTTCAAATCCCGGCAGCCGCATTTCTGCTTCGCAGAAATGGGCGCCATTACGCACGAGCGTAATGACCGCCGCATATCCTATTCCTGCCTAGTAAGCCTCGTCGTGGTGCAGGAAGTTGACGAGTTCGACAACGTTTCTTGCCTCATTTATTTTATACACGAGCACGAATGATTTCAGGACGTGCACGCGCCTCAGGCCCTCCAGCGGGGCACGCAGCGGTTTGAACGCATGCGGATTCTGAAGTATCTCCGTTATTTTCGCCTCAAGCGCATCCTGCATCTCGCGGTTCTTCCTGCATTTGCGTTTGATGCTCCTGTCGCAGGCCGGATATCGCTCAAGGCCATACATACGCTCACCTGAATAGTTCGCGGATGTTTCGCACCTTGACGGGTTTTTCTTCAGTCAATATCCGCTTTATTTCTTTGACGGCCTCGGGCTTGAACGGCCGGTCGAGCAGCTGCTCTTCATATTCTTCCATGGCCTTGTTGATGGCCTCGGATTTGGTCTTGAGCCCGTACTTTGCCTTCACTATGTTCAGCACCCAGTTCGCCTGGTCCGTCAATTCCACCATTGCGCTCACCATATATACACCACATATATATTGAATATATGCGATATATATTCCTTCCGCTCGGTACGGCGTTCGCACCCGGTCCGGCCATACAGGTTCAGTCTGTCTTCCGCTTATTCGGAAACACCAGCAGCTTCAGGTGGCCTATGCGCAGGTTGTAGAACTCGTTGCCAGCCTTGCTCGTGCCCTTCCACATTCCGCCCACGTTCCGGAAGGTGGCGTTGCCCTGGGCGTCGGTTCCCGGCTGCACGATCCGCAGGTCCGGCTTCTCGCCTTTGGGCGCAAGCGCTTCGCCCGCCCCGTCTTCCGGCTCGTCCCGAGCCCCGTCGTCCACTTCGACCGTTTTCTGGAATTTCGCCATGTTCATCACCCGGGCAGAAGGCGCGCGCAAATCTTAAAAACCAGGGCAGGGGGTGGGGCGCGGGTGACTTACTCTTTTATAGATTTGGTGGCAAAGCAGGAACGATGGGGATGGAAGCCAAACCGAAAGTCGTCATTCTGTGCGGAGGCATGGGCACGCGCCTGCGCGAGGAGACGGAAGCGAAACCCAAGCCGCTCGTGGAAGTGGGCGGCCACCCCATACTCTGGCACATCATGAAGCTCTACGCGCACGCGGGCTTCACGGACTTCGTGCTCTGCCTGGGCTACAAGGGCCAGCTGATAAGGGAGCATTTCGAGGAGAACAACCGCGAGGGCTGGAACATAATTTTCGCGGACACGGGCGAGAAGACCAACACGGGCGGCAGGATAAAACGCGCTGAAAAATTCATAGACTGCGAGAACTTCATGGCCACCTACGGGGACGGCCTCTCGACCGTGGACCTGAACGCGCTGTATGACTATCACCTGAGGCACGGCAAGGTTGCGACTATAACGTGCGTGCACCCCTACTCGAAATACGGCGAGGTTGCGCTGGCGAAGGACGGCGCGGTGCAGAACTTCGTCGAGAAACCGGTGCTCAAGGACTACATCAACGGCGGGTTCCACGTTTACAAGCGCGGATTTTTGGCCTATTTGGGCGAGGACGACGTGCTCGAGCACAAGCCCTTTGCAAGGCTCGTGCAGGAAAAGCAGATGATGGGCTTCAGGCACGAGGGCTTCTGGCACTCGATGGACACTTGGAGGGACAAGGAAGATTTGAACGCCATGTGGAACTGCGGGACCCCGGCCTGGAAGATTTGGAAAGACTAGGCGGGCTCGACGAGCAAATCAGAAGTCGAATTTTGCAACTTTCCTGATGCCGAGCCTGTGCACCATGTACTCGAAAAGCGCGATGAAGATGTTTATCGTGTAGTTGACCGTCTGCAGGACCGTGGGGCTGCGCGACTCCTTGCCATAGTGCGTCGGAATCGGCTCCTCGGCAATGCGCATGTCGGCGAGCCGGAACTGGATGAGGATGTCGGTGTCGAAGTGGTAGTCGTCGGCGCACCTCTGGAAGGGGATTTTCTTCAGCGCCTTGCAGCTGAACGCGCGGAAGCCCGAATGATACTCGGATAGGTGCAGGCCGAGCACCAGGTTCTGGCAGAAAGTGATGACGCGGTTGCCGAAATAGCGCCAGAGAGGCATGCCGCCGCCGAGAGGGTTGCCTGCCATGCGCGAGCCGAAGACAAAGTCGGCCTCGTCGTTCTCGAGCGGCTTGAGGATGAGCGGCACCTTCTCGGGCGCATACTGCGCGTCCCCGTGCAGCATCACTATGATGTCGTAGCCGTGGTCTATCGCATATTGATAGGCCTTCTTCTGGCTCCCGCCATAGCCCAGGTTCCGCTCGTTCTTTATCACGTGCATGTTGTGCAGCCTCTTGTCCGCCTTATACTGCACCGCGGTCAGGTAGGTGTTGTCCGAGCTTGCATTGTCTATGACCAGCAGCTCGCTTGCGCGCTTCTTCAGCTCGGGCGGTATGCGGTCCAGCACGTTGGGCAGCGTGTGCGCCACGTTGTAGGTCGGTATGTAAATGACGATTTTCTTGCCTGCCATCAGGTGCACCGTCCAGCGCTTTCCTATCTTTTCTTCTTCAGCTTCATGAACTCGTCGAAAGATGCAAGCATGTGGGCAATCATCTCTTCCGTCAGGCCGGGGTAGACGCCAACCCAGAAAGTATCATTCATTATCGTGTCGGTGTTCTTCAGCTCGCCCGCCACGCGGAATTTCACGCCTTCGTAGGCCGGCTGCTTGGTCAGGTTGCCCGCGAAAAGCAGCCTCGTGGCAATGCCGCGCGCCTCGAGGTGCGCGGTAATCTCATTGCGCGCAAAGCCCGCACCCTCCTTCACCGTGAGCGGGAATCCGAACGGGCTCGGGTTTGCCTTGGGCAGGGCGCGGGGCAGCACAAACGAAGCCTCATGCGGTTTCATGTGCTTCAGCAGCACCTCAAAATTCTCGCGCCTCTTGCGCACGAACCCGGGCAGCTTCTTGAGCTGCTCCACGCCTATCGCGGGCTGCATGTCCACGACCTTCAAATTATAGCCGACGTGCGAGTAAACGTACTTGTGGTCATAGCCGAAAGGCAGCTTGCCCAGCTGCCAGGCGAAGCGCTTGCCGCACGTGTTGTCCTTGCCCGGGTCGCACCAGCAGTCCCTGCCCCAGTCCCGGAAGGATTCAACAATGAGCTTCAACCTTGGCTCGCCCGCCAGCACAGCGCCGCCCTCGCCCATGGTCATCTGGTGCGCGGGATAGAAGCTCAGCGTGCCGAGCTCGCCGAACGTGCCGACTTTCCTGCCGTCATACTCCGCGCCCAGCGCATCGCAGCAGTCCTCCACCAGGTAAAGGCCGTGCTTTTTCGCGAATTTGGTAACGGCATCAAGGTCGAACGGATTGCCCAGCGCGTGCGCAATCATTATTGCCTTGGTCTTCCCGCTGACAGCCTGCTCTAGCTTTGAAACGTCGATGTTGTAGGTGCCCAGCTCGACGTCGACGAAAACGGGCACGAGGCCGTTCTGCACTATCGGGTTGACGGTTGTAGGAAAACCTGCTGCCACAGTAATGACTTCATCGCCAGGCTTCAGCCGCTTGTCGGCCAGCTTCGGCGAGGTGAGCGCAGTGAGCGCGAGCAGGTTGGCGGAAGAGCCGGAGTTGGTGAGCATCGCGTATTTTGCTCCCACATACTCGGCCAGCCTTGCCTCGAACTCGTGCGCATACCTGCCGGTCGTGAGCCAGAAGTCCAGCGAGGAGTCCACGAGCGAAATCATCTCGCGCTCATCATAAACGCGGCCGGCATAGGGAATGCGCGTCTTGCCCTTTTCGAACTTCTCTCCAGCCTTGCGCAGAGCATAAATTTTCTTTACGCGCTCGAAGATTTCCTGCCTGAGTTTTTTCTCCTCGTTGTCCATGACAATCATCTTCTTCGCCACATCTACTGCATTCAAGCCGCATCAGCATTGCTCCGCGAACTTGCCGAGCATGCCCCTTTCCTCAGCCTCGTCCAGCGCTTCCTTCACGCCAAGCAGCTTTGTCTGCAACTCCTTTTTAGCCTTGTTTATCTTCATGCCTGCCTTCAGGGGCCGCCGGGCCGCCTGGGCGAGGTCAGCGGTCTTCACGGGCTTCAGCAGCCGCTCATCAAGCGCGAAAAACCGCGCGACCGTGAGCGCAAACTCGAACCTGTTCATCAAATCCCTTCCGACGACATGGTAGGTGCCGCGCTTCTTCTCGGAAATGAGCTCGCAGATTGCCTCGGCCAGGTTCGGCGCCCAGGTCGGACTTCCCACCTGGTCAACGGGCACGAGCACCTGCTCGCCCGCCCTCAGCCGCTCGGCCAGCCTGGTCGCGAAATTCTTGGCCTCCCGAAAATCGAAGACTATGGTGGTCCTGACAACCAGGTGCTCCTTCACGCCAAGCGCAATCTTCTCGCCCTCGAGCTTCGTCCTGCCATAGTGGTTTATCGGGTTTGGCTCGTCCTCCTCGGAGTAGGGGCCCTTCTTCCCGTCGAAAACGTAGTCGCTGGAAATGAATACGAACAGGCAGTTGCGCCGCTTGCACGCTTCGGCCACGTTGCGCGTGCCCTCCACATTAATCCTGTCAGCCATAGCCTTGTCGGTCTCGCACCCGTCGACGTTGGTGTAGGCTGCCGCGAGCACGCAGGCATCGGGCTTCGCCTTCTCGAAAACAGACTCCACTTCTTTCGCATCAGTCATGTCCAAGTGGAAATGCTGCAGCGGCGGGCTTGCGCTGGCCGCGGGCCTGCTCTCATAAGTGCCCATGGCCTCGAAATCCCACTCAGGTGCCTCCTCAACGAGGGCCCTGCCGAGCTGGCCCGAAGCGCCGATTACAAGAAGCCTCATTTCAACCACTGGCAATCAACCTAAGCGATAAACATCCGCTCATCAATATGCGTCCTTTTCATTGAAGGCCGGGAAGGCGGCATCGCGGCCCGACTGTATCGCCCTGCCCGCCATCTTCGGCCACTTTATGTCCAAGCCAGGATCATCATAAATTATGCCCTTCTCGCTCGCAGGGCTCCACGGCGCGTCGGCCAGGTAGAGCACGTAGGAATCATCCTCGAGCGAAAGGAAACCGTGGGCAAAGCCCTTCGGCACGTACACGCCCAGCGCCTTGCCTTTTCCCCCGAGCTCCACGCCATGCCATTTCTTGAAAGTGGGCGAGCCCTTGCGGATGTCAACAAGCACGTCGTAAATCCTGCCGCGCGGGCACCAGACTATGCGAGCCTGGGGCTGCGGGTTCTGGAAATGCAGGCCCCGCACCACGTCCTTCTTGTTCGATGACGCGAAAACCTCGTGCACGGTGAAGCCCAGCTGCCTGAAGAGCGAATCCTCGAAGAACTTCGAGAAGCGGCCGCGCGCGTCGTCGGCCTCGAAGGCCTCGAGCAGCAGCGCGCCCTTTAGCGGAAGTTCGGAAGTCCTGATTTTGGTCTCCTGAGCCATGCGCTTGCGCCTCCCTGTCTCGTATTAGCTCTGTTCCGAAACATATAAATCAGGATGCGGCAAACGCTATCGCAATAGAGCGAGAGGGGGTGATGGCTTGGGCGAAGGTTGTTGCTGCTGCGGACCGTGCGAACCTGAAAAGAAGAAAAAAGTGAAGAAGAAGGCGAAGAAAAAGTAAACGCGCAGGTTTCTCTGTTCCTTTCTTTTCTTTTTATTTCAATTTCCCCTACAGAATCTTCCCGAGACCGGTCCTTTTCGCCTTAGGTCCGCCCGATGCCGAATCCTCGAAAATGGCTGAAACTGCGTTTTCAAACCTCGCCAGCGCAGCCTCGATGCCTGGGTTTTGCAAAAGCGTCTCAGCAAGCGAGGGCCCGCCCTTAGCTAGCGTGTCCTGCAGGACGTCTGGCGCCACCCTCTCCGCAGCCGGATCAAGCTCCCGCTTCAGACCCATGAAAAACGCGGCGCGGGCCTCGGAAACCGAGGCCTCTTCGTGCGCATCTGAAAAAACAGCCTTGAGCCGCTCGGATGCATTTGACTCAATCGGCTCCGGGGGCGCCTGCCCAGTGCCTTGCCTGCCCCGCATATCACGCAAGGATGGCGTGTAAGTAGGACCTTCGCCAGTTCTGCCGCCCCGCTGCCGCTCGATGGCAATTTGGGCAACGCGCCTAGTAAGCGCAGGGCCTCCATCCGGTTCAGTTTTTCCTGCAAGCATGGACAAAAATAGGGGAAAAGAAGAATATAAAGGATGGGGGCTTGCCAGGCCCTCAAAAACTTGCATGCACTGTTCGCTGCGGCCTTAGTCCCGTATGCCTTCCTTCGTGACCTTGAACACGCACTCGCCCTCAGGCATGCTCGGGGAATCCACCAGCCTTGCGATGCGCTTCTCCTCCTTGCCCTTCCTGAGATACATGCGGTAGGTTGCGGCGTGCGCCAGCACGTGCCCGCCTATGGGCGTTGTCGGGTCGCCGAAAAGTATGCCCGGGTTGTCCATCACCTGGTTGGTCACGAACACCGCCAGATTATTTGTGTCTGCCAGTTTCTGCAGCGCGTGCACGTGCTTGTTCAGCTTCTGCTGCCTCTCGCCAAGCGCGGCCCTGCCCAGGTATTCTACGCGGAAGAATGAGGTCAGGGAGTCCACGATGACCAGCTTGATGTTCTTCTCCTTCACGATCTCGTCGGCCTTCTCAATCAAGAGCATCTGGTGGTCGCTGTTAACTGCCTTCGCCACGTGAATGTTTTTCAGCACCTGCTCGCCATCCATGCCAAGCGCCTCGGCCAGCTGCTTCACGCGCTCGGGCCTGAAAGTGCTTTCGGTGTCTATGTAGAGCACCGATCCGCCAAGCCCGCCCTTATCTACCGGCTGCTGCACGTTGACCGCCAATTGGAAAGCCAATTGCGTTTTGCCCGAGGAAAACTTGCCGTAGGCCTCGCTTATGCTCTGGGTCTCAACCCCGCCGCCCAGCAGCTCGTCGAGAGACTTCGAACCGGTGGTGATCCTGCCCACCAGCTTCCGCCTCTCGTAAATCTTGTCAGCAGTCTCATAGCCCATCTCGAGCGCGTCGCGCGCGGCATTGATTGTCTTCTTGGCAGTCTCGACCGTTATGTCGGAGACCTCCTCGAGCTCATGGGGCGAGCTGGTGGCTATCTTCTCGAGCGTGTTGTAGCCCGCCTTTCTCAGCTTCTCGGCCGTCGCCGGGCCCACGCCCGGGATGTCCTCAATCTCCATCGGCCTGTCCTTCTCGGTTTTTTCCACGGCCACTTGCATCATGCCCCCCGCAATCGCAAGGTCAGTTGCCTCGACTTCAATCTCGTCCCTTTTCTTCGCCATAGTTTCCACCCCACATAAATTCTTAACGTTTTGTTCGAACCCGGTTCCAAATCTGTCCGGCCCCGGCTTCGTCATCATCTCCGCAGTTCGCTCAGTTTTTCGTCCCTTTCCTTGCGCCGGCGCCGTTGAACAGTCCCATCGCGCTGCGCAGCTTCGGAAGCTCGGACTTCAGGCGGGAGTAGAGGGCCACGAATTCCGCGGCCTCCTCCTCGACGTATTCCTCAATCCACCTGTAGGCTTCCGCATCCCCCTTCTGCGCCAGCTGGTACCAGACCGGAATCTCGCGCCCGTTCCGCTTTCCGCAGAACTTGTCGAGCCCGCTCTCACGGAACGCAAAGCCGTTCATGCCAAGCAGGATGTGCTTGATGTCAATGAACGGCCGCTGATGATAGAGCTCCCACACCCCCATCTCGATTCCGTATTCTTCCGCCCTGCCCCGAAGCAGGCCGAGGTCAAACAGCACGTTGCAGCCCACGGGGATGAACTCCCAGGGGTTCGAGCTGAAGTTCTCCTGCATGAAGCGCCGGATCATGCCCTCCTCGCCTCCCGGCGTCTCCCATTCCTTCATTATCATGAGCGGGGAGGCGGGCATGCCCGAGCTGTCGAGAAGCTGGAACTGCATCGTGATTATCTTGCAGTTCTCGGGCGAGAGCGTGATCTTCTCGCCAGCAGCCTCGCGCTCGAGGGTCTCCGCGTCAAGAGCCACTTCAGTGTCAAAGTAATATTCCATGTGTTTCACCAGTTCGCCCGCCATCGTTTCCGTACATCCAGCGACCGCGCCGTTTGCATCCCGCCAGATCACCCATCAGCAAACCAACTGTATCCGACCGCAGCTGTTGCGCAGCTCGACAATCGCGCCGAACTTCTCGAGCCTCTTCGCCAGGTCCTCGATTGCATACATGTCCAGTCCGGAAACATCCATCATCATGCTCATCACCGAAGTGGCTGCGCTCGGGGCATTTAAATACCGGCCGAAGGGGTGGGGCGCGGGTGACTTGGACGGCCAACGACGATGCCAAGCTTTATAAGGCTGAAAAGGCATAGATTAGTCTTATTCTTTGAAGGTAATTGAATGACTTTCGAACGCAGGGTCAGACCGCATTTGGAGGGTGGGGAGCAGATGCCTCCGCTTCGCGGGAATGCGCGGCACATGGACAATGGGACGGAAATCAAACTTCTTGCCCGCGTGCTGGCCCAAGCATATATGACTCCAGGTTATGCGGTGCTTGCGGCGGACAAACCCGTCGAAGCCGGTTCGAAATTCATAGATCCTGCCTGGAGATGCCTCGCGGCATCGGCGCAGGATAATCCCGCGTTCAAACCAATAATCACGGAATTAATCACAATAATCGGAGACGGCGCGCGGCTGTGGGCAGATCTGCTCGCGGAATTTACCTTTATACCTTCCGATCTTGCATCCGCCTTCGATGTCGTGACTGAAAAAGTTCGCGGAGAAGGCGTCGCCTTCTCGCCTGCAACGCCCTCGGCCCGGAACCTGCTTTTCAGCCTTCTGCTTTACCGATGCCGGGATGCGGAAGGCGGCAGGATTTCGGAGAGCCTGACATTTGGAGACATCAATGAAGAAGCAAAGAAAATGATTGGCGAGCTCGGCGTGCCCGACGGCAAGACTGCGGCACGTTTTTCGATCGTGGATATATTCGAGGCGATTCTCGATGACAGGCTGAAGCTCGAGTGTTCGCTGCTTGGGACGAGACAGTTTCAGAGAGATGAGCAGCTCGAACTTGCGTCTGTAAAACTCGCCGAGCTTTTCAAGAACGGCAGGCTCGATAGAGGCTTCTTGGCACTCATGAAGTCGAAGTCCGCGCATGATGTGATGCATTCAGACTGGAAGGCACTCATGACCGAGTTGCCCGCGCTCGAGGCCGAGCTACTCAGGCTCTACAACGCATTCGTGAAGGGCATGGTGGCCTCCTGCAACAACTCGTTTGACATTGCGGCTGTCAGTAACGCCATTGGATCTATGCAGCTCGCAGGAAGAGGACGGGAGCGGGACAAAGCTGGCGACCTTCTTGAAATCATACTCTTCTCCCGCTGCGCGGGCGAGGACTGGAAAGTCCTGCCCTCGGCTAATTATCAGACGGAAGCCAGCCGAATGTTTGAAGAACTCAGGTCCGTGCAGGAAGCCGACTCGGGGCTCACGATGAATAACATTTTCAAGGCCCTGCTGGATGGCACGCTGAATCTTGAAAGCGCGCCCGCCGAGGCAGTTAAGCAGGCAACCTATGTTGTGGAAGGTGTGACCAACGCAGGGGCTGGCGTGGTTATTGATTATGATGGACAGAAGGCAAAGCAGATAATCGGGCTTATGCCTACCGGCGAAGAAAACCGCGATGCAGAACCAGTGCGGTACTTGGTACCACCGGGCCACCCAAGAATGTTTGAGGCCGGGGAAAAACTGACGGACCCGGACTTAAGGGGTTTGATCAAGGTAGACTGATTTCGGCTTGAAGCCCCTCATCAGCAGGCTGTTCGAGACCACGCTCACCGAGCTGAAGGCCATTGCCGCGCCAGCTATCACTGGCGAGAGCAGGAAGCCCGTGAAAGGATAGAGCGCACCCATGGCCACGGGAATGCTCACTATATTATAGGCAAATGCCCAGAACAGGTTCTGCTTGATTTTCTTCATAGTGTAGGCGCTCAGCTCGATTGCGGTCACGATATCGCGCAAGTCGCTCTTCACCAAAACAATGCCGCCGCTCTCGATTGCCACGTCGGTGCCGGTGCCAATGGCAATGCCGACATCTGCCTGCGCAAGCGCGGGCGCGTCATTTATGCCATCACCCACAAAAGCAACTTTCTGCGCACCGTTCTTGCCGCCAGCTCCGCCCGCTTGCAGCTTCTTGACCTCGTTAGCCTTGTCCTCCGGCAGCACGTGGGCCAGCACACGCGTGATGCCCGCCTGCTTTGCAATGGCCCGCGCAGTCCGTTCATTGTCGCCGGTAATCATCACCACCTCATAGCCCCTCGCGCGCAGGCGCGCAACGGCCTCGGCCGAGCTTGCCTTTATCGTGTCAGCTATCGCTATCAGGCCAGCCGCCTTTTTGCCAGCCGCAACCACCACGACGCTTTTCCCGTCCTCCTCAAGCGCATGCATCTGCTCGACAGCCTTGCCGCCAATCGCGATTTTCTCCTTCTTCATGAGCGCCAGGTTGCCCACCAGCACGCGCACCTGGCCGACATTCGCAACCACGCCATGGCCGGGAATTGCGCTGAATTTCTTCGCTTCACTGAGCCCGACCTTCCGCCGCTTGGCCTCGTCCACGATGGCCTGCGCAAGGGGATGCTCGGACTTCTTCTCCGCGCTCGCAGCAAGCCTGAGCAGCTCGCCCTCCCGCAGGCCGAAGGCCGTCAAATCAGTCACAACCGCCTCGCCCTTTGTAATCGTGCCGGTCTTGTCGAAAACGACTGTCCTGCACTGGTGCAAGAGCTCGAGGCTCTCGGCATCCTTTATCAGAATCCCGTTCTCCGCGCCCTTGCCAGTGCCAAGCATGACCGCGGTCGGCGTGGCAAGGCCCATGGCGCACGGGCAGGCGATTATCAGCGTTGAGACCAGGATAGTGAGTGCGAAAATGAAGGGCTGGCCTGCAATGAAGAACCAGAAGCCGAAGGCCAGCAGCGCGAGCGCAATCACGACCTGCACGAAATAGCCGGCCACGATGTCCGCCAGCCGCTGAATCGGCGCCTTCGAACCCTGCGCATCCTCCACCAGCCTGATGATTTGCGCCAGCATGGTGTCGGCACCCACCTTCATGGCCTTGAACCTGAACGAGCCGGTCTTGTTTATCGTGCCGCCAATCACCGCCATGCCCTTGCGCTTGTGCACGGGGATGCTCTCGCCCGTAATCATGCTCTCGTCCACGCTGCTCTCGCCCTCGAGCACCACGCCGTCGACCGGAATCTTCTCGCCGGGCTTGACGATTATGATGTCTCCGGCAACAACGGCTGCAATGGAAATCTCGGCTTCCTTGCCGTTCCTGATTACGAGCGCTGTTTTCGGCTGCAGCCCGATGAGCCGCTTGATTGCCTCCGATGTCTTGCCCTTTGCAATCGCCTCGAGATATTTGCCCAGCACGATGAAAGAGAGCAGGAGCACGGCGGTCTCATAGTAGACCTCACCTGCAATGAAGCCGAAGCCAACGAGCACGCTGTAAGTATAGGCAGTGCCAACGCCGAGCGCCACGAGCGAGTCCATGCCAGGCATCCTGCTCGCAAGCTCGCGGAAGCCGCGCACGAAAATCGTGCGGTTGACGTAGAGCACAGGAGTGGCGAGGAAGAACTGCAGCACGGCCATGTGGGCTGCGAGGAACTCAGGGTAGGAAAGCGAGGCTATGCCTGCCAGCATCTCGGGCAGCGCGAGCAGGAGCACGGGAATCGTAAACGCAATCGAAAGCGTCAGCCGCTGCTTCAGCTCCGCAATCTCGCCCTCCCGCGCCATCTTCTCGTGGTCGTGCATGCCTTCCATGCCACCCATTTCGTGCATGCCGCCTTCCATCCCGCGCATGCCTCCTTCCATTTCGTGCATGCCCGCGGAAGGCGCATGCTCTTCCTTCATTTCCACCGAATAGCCGAGCCCCTCAATCAGTTTCCTGAATTTCGGCAAGCCCGCGGCCGCCTCGTCATACTCGACGACGGCCCTGCCGGTAACGTAATTCACGTTCGCCTTCTGCACGCCCTCAATCTTCTTCAGCCCGCGCTCTATGTTCGCCGAGCACGAGGCGCAGTCCATGCCGCCTACAGGTATCGTAATTTTCTTCATGTGCATAACACCTCTAAGGATAAATTATTCCGCCTTTCGGCCCGTAAAGCATGAGCGCGGTGATGGAGAGGGCGAGGAAGGCGCTCATTGCGAGGAATTGGCCGAAGCTCGCACGCATCGCGGCCCGTTTGGCACTGCCCACCTCGCGGTACATCATGTAGCTCAGGCCGCCGACCACGAAGGCGCAGAGGCCGAACAGCACGAAGAGGAACTCCAGCAAATGGTCGTTCACCATCATCACCGAGAGCATCGCGCCCATCGTGCCTGCCATCAGGCCGGCCATTATGCCCTCCATGGCACCCATCACGCCGCAGTATCTGCCGAGGTTCGCGCCCATTGCAATCCCGACAGTCATGCCAGCCAGCGAGCCCATGAACATGCCGTTAGTTGCGCCAACGAGCGCGCCTGCCAGGAAGCCCACGCACATGCCAACAGTCATGCCGACCATCATGCCGTTCGTGCAAGACATGTTCCCGCGGTAGCTGCTCATGTGGAAGTGCGCAAACGCGGCCAGCAGGCCAGTGCCGACAGCCAGGAAAATCAGGGGCTCGTAGAGCACTGCGTTGGCAAGGCCCCGGAACACAAAAAGGTAGGCGGCCCCGATGAGCAGGAAAATGATGGCTGCGGAGGCAAGGGCATAATGCATCAGCTGGGACTCGACCCAGACCTCATCGTCGCCGGACAGCACGGCCGAGAGGTAGGCGAGCACGCGCTCGGGCTTGCCCCTGTCGCAGCCGCTGCACGCCGGCCCGTGCCCTCCCTGTTTTTTCTCATCTATCGGCTCGCGTGCTGGCTCCTTGGTCAAACTCGGCTCGCCTGCCGCGTCCTCGGTCAAACTCGGCGCGTGCGCGGGCTCTGCGGCCAAGCCCAACTCGGACGCTGGCGCTGCAGTCAAACTAATCTCGTGCGCTGGCTCATCCATCAACTCACCTCATAGCCCCGCTTTTCTATTTCCGTTTTGACATCCTCCAGCACGCCGTCATCGGAGACGTCCACGCTGACCATGCCGCGCAGCCTGTCCACCTGCACGCGCTTCACCCCGCGTATCGAGCCTATCACGTCCCGCAGCAGGATCTCGCAGGACCTGCACCGCATCCCGGTCACACCCAGAATTTTCGTCATTTTCTCACCTCTCAAGATTTCTCATTGAACTACCAGCCTGCCTGGCCCGAACATGTGCATCGAGCAGCTGTACTCATACGTGCCCGCCTCCTGAGGAGTGAACTCGGCAACTACTTCCGAGCCGCTGGGCGAGCTCAACCTCACATTCAGCCCGGACACTACAAGCGTCTTCCCGCACCCGGCATCGGCGTCTGCGCTGAAGTGCAGCCGCACGGGCACGCCCTTCTTCACCACGAGCTCGCTCTTGTCATAGGTGCCGAAGTTCGCGCCCCCGAGGGCGCGCACGTAGACGTCCTGGACCTGCGCCGGAGGCTGGCCCGGGGCAGCGCCCGCACCTACGCCCTGCGCGGGCGGGGGAGCTCCCTGCGCCGCCTGGGAAGCATTTTGGACCTGTTGGGGCGTTGGCGCGCTGCTCCCGCCCGCACCAGCCACCTGTGTTTGCACGGGGGGTTGTGGCACCTGTCCGGCCGCAAACACAGCATAGGTCAGGCCGAGCGAGAGCAGCGCCAGAAGCGCGAACGCCAGCAAACTATTTTTAATTCTCATGTTGTTTCATATGCCTGAAACAATATATATCGGTTCGTGAAACAATGATTTACAGGCGTGAAATGGTGGTTTGATGGACTCTGGACAAAGGATATTGCTGGGCACGACCATGGTGTCGCTCTTCATACTCCTGGTGGCTGCCGTGGTCTTCGTGTACGCGCTTTACTCGGAGGGCGAGCAGGTGCCGGCCCTCCTGCAGCCAATCATGCAATACCACATCCACTTCATGCTGCTCATGGCCCTCTTCGGCGTCTTCTCGGGCATGATGGGCTACCGCATGCTGAATGCCAATATCGAGAAGCAGAAGACCATAGTGAAAAACAATCTGGAGCTGCTCATGCACTTCCTCGCGCCCGAGGAACAGGAGGTCGTGGAGCTGCTTAGGAAAAAGGAGGGCCGCACCACGCAGAGCGAGATTGCGCGCCTGCCGGGCATGACGCGCCTCAAGGCCCACAGGATAGTGAAGAAGCTCGTGGCGCGCGGAATAATCCACGTGGAGCGCGAGGGCAAGATAAACCTGGTCAGGCTGGTCGATGAGTTGCGAGGGACGGTGGAATGAAACTCACGGCGCCTGTGCGCAACGCGCTCTTCTGGCTCATCTTCCTGCTGAACGTAGGCGGCTTCATCTACGGCACTTTCTTCTTCTACCCTGCCCAGCTCGCGCAGACGCCGCTCTATCTCCTCCTGTTCGTGCCCGACTGCCCGCTCTTCTCGCTCCTCTTCGCTCTTTCGATGCTGCTCGTGCGCTTTGCGCCCCGCAGGTTCGACCTGTTCAACTTCCTGACCTTCGCCGGATGCCTCAAGTACGGCTTCTGGACCGTGTTCGTGCTCACGGCCTACCCAGAATTCTACTACCCCGTGGGCCTCGGGGCCCTGCTGTCTGCGCTCATGCTGATACTCGCGCACATGGGCATGTTCTTCGAGAGCTTCCTGCTGGCCTCGTTCGTGCGCGTGAAGCCCTGGCACCTGGTGCCCGTGCTAGGCTTCTTCCTGCTCAGCGACTATTCCGATTACGTGCTGCTGACCTACCCGGCCGCGCCCACCTATGCCCTCCCCTTGCTCTTCCCCCTCACGGTCCTGATGAGCATCTTCTTCACGCTTGGAGGCTACCTGATTCTGCGGGGTGCGAAGAGGCCGCTTGTGCGCCTGCTTGCTTGAGCCAGCCCCGCCTCGCGATGGGGCTGCTACTCATTCTGAGAAGAGCCTGACGCGAACCCGAAACCCCAACCTTTTTATACAAGTTTAGCGCTAATTTTAGCCAGCGTTTGCGGGGGGATTGAATTGGTAGTAATTCGCATTGGCGGACTGAATCTGAAAGACACGGTGGGGGCAACCATGCCTGCAGCAGACTTCAGTGGCGCAAATGAGCCCAGCCTGCAGGAGCGAACTGAGAAACTCGTTAACATCCTGACAGTGCTTCCGTTCAACAAGCACATTGCAGAGGCCGAACTGGCGGCCCTCTGCTCAACGCCTGGCTTTGACATAAACGCGCTCACGTGCAAGGACTCGAAGAAAGGCACGGAAAAGCCCGTTCTCGAATTCCTGCTTGAAAAAGGCAGGTTCGTAATCGCCAGAATGCTGGTTGACGCTTTCGGCGCAGACCCCACAAACGCATTCGTCCCGCTGGCAGGCTCCAGGGGAGTACAAGGGCGCACGCACGAGTTCCAGAAGGAACTCCTCGGCCTTTTCATCGACAGGTTTGAATCCATTGGAAGGCAGAGAGGGCTGTCCACGGCAACCATAGATAGCAATCTTGCATCCATATTGGAAACAGCCTACACGACAGCGGAGAAGGCAGGCAATAAGAAGCTTAGTTATGACATAGAGCAGGAACTGCATTCGCTGCGGCGGGATTCCATGGAGCGCGAAGCGGCGGGCGAGACGCCGGGGAAGGGCAGAAAAGGCGGAGCGGGAGGCAAGGGCAGGAAGAAAATGATAGATGGCTGGACGAGCAGGGCACAGGAAGGGAAGAACTCCACGAGGCCGGGTCACGAGAAGGGCGTAAAGACAACCCGCGTTCGCAAGTCGCCTGCGCAAGAGCTTGATGATATGGGCGGCGGCCCCAAGCGCGCGCTGTGCCTGCAGAAGATGCAGCCCTGGGAGCTGCCGGGCCAGAGGGCGACCCAGCATAATCCTCAGAAGCCCCGCCCGCTGATGCGCATTTAGGGCTGACGGGGGCGCCCGCATGCAGGAAAGCCAAGCGCCGGCGAGCCTGGCGCGCAAGGCCCATGCGCACATTTATAAGCCTCGACTGCGCAAATAAAGTCAGAGAAGAGGCTTTTTCTCTGGCGTTTCGATTACACTCGGATGCTTGACCCATTGGATGTGGGATCCGGAAGGATAAGGAAAAAGCGATTTCTCTGGAGTAGATTCAGTGACGGGATTTGAGGCACTACGCATACGGAAGGAAATAATGCAGGCAATACAGGAAATGGGCTTCAGCGAGCCAACACCAATACAAGAGGCAGCCGTGCCCCTGGCCCTGCAGGGAGAGGACATCATAGGGCAAGCGCAGACTGGCTCGGGAAAGACCGTGGCCTTCGGCATACCGCTTCTCGAAAGGATAGACCCGCACTCGCGGGCAGTGCAGGCCCTCGTGCTCACGCCGACGCGCGAGCTGGCGGTGCAGGTTTGCGGCGAGCTCGGAAGGCTCGGCAGGCACATGCACGTGCAGACGCTGCCTATCTACGGCGGCGCGTCCATAAACGTGCAGATTGACAACCTCAGGCGCGGAGTGCAGGTAGTCGTGGGCACGCCCGGCAGGCTCATCGACCACCTGGAGAGAGGCACGCTCAAGCTAGACCAGGTGAAAATCGTGGTTCTCGACGAGGCCGACAGGATGCTCGACATGGGCTTCATAGACGACATAGACCTCATACTTTCGAAAATCCCCTCAACCCACCAGACGCTGCTCTTCTCGGCCACCATGCCCGGGGAGATTTTAGCGCTCACAAACAAGTACATGCGCGCACCGCAGCAGGTGCTCGTGAGCAAGGACGAGATTAGCGTCAAGGAGATAGCGCACTTCTTCGCTCCCGTTCCCGAGCCCCGCGCACGCTTCAGGGCAGTCACGGCCTACCTGCAGAAGCACAAGCCGCCCCTAGCCATAATATTCACGCGCACAAAGATAGCGGCCGACAACCTCGTTGAAGTCCTGCAGAGGATGGGCGTAAGGGCCGAGGCATTGCACGGCGATTTGTCTCAGAGGAAGCGGGACGTGGTCATGCAGATGTTCAGGCAGAAGCGCATTTCAGTGCTCGTGGCGAGCGACCTGGCCGCGCGCGGCCTTGACGTGAGCGACGTCTCGCACGTGATTAATTACCACCTGCCAGACGACCCGTCAGTCTACGTGCACCGCACGGGCAGGACAGGCAGGATCGGCAAGCAGGGAGTCGCCTTCTCGCTGGTTCTTCCAGACGAGCAGGGCCTGCTAGGGGCAATCGAGCGTTTCGCAGGAGTGACGATGACAGAGGAACCCGTTGACATCGGGCCCCTGCCTCCGGCCAGGCAATGGTTCGGTGGGGCGGGGCAGCCCGGTCAGCAGGGGCACGGGCAGGGCAGCTACGGAAGAAGCGGAGGCCACTCTTCGCGCCCGCACGAGAGGCGCGAGTTCGGGCATTCGCAGGGCGGCGGACACGGCAGCTATGGCGGCAGGCCCGGCGGCTCAGGCAGCTACAATCGAGATTCACGCGACAGGAACCGGGGACACCGGCGCGAGGGAGGCCGTGAAGGCGGCCAGGACAGGCGCCATGACAGCCGCGGCGGCAGCAGGCAGCCTAGGCGCTTCGAGAGGCCTCCTCGAGAGGAAAGAAAAGCAGAGGATAGGCCGAAGTGGCACTCAAGCGGCTAGGACTTCCGCTAGATAAGGAGTGGGGTTGGCGCAGCACCCATGGCCCTAACCTCGCCTTGTGGCTTTTTGGCAGGCGTCTTTGGAGTTGCAGCTTTCTGCATTTCCCGCGCCATACCGCGTCTAGAACCGGATAGCGCGTCTTTCACGCCAAGCAGCGCGTCTTCCCTGCTCTGCTTCAGGTAACCAGGTATGTAATTCCGCCTATCTTCATTCTTCTTGCATTCCGCCGCTCCATACATAACGGAAAAGTCCTCGGCAGTCAGCTTGTGGCCGGTCTTGGAAGTGAATACCGCGTTCAGCTGCCCCAGGGAAAGGCCGCAGGAAATGTAATCAACGGCACCGCGCTCGCCGGCTATGATTGCGGCCATGAGAGGCGTGAACCCGTCTTCAGCGGGCTTTCCCGGATCGACCTTGTATTTGTCTTCAAGCACCTTCAGCACTTCGCATTGCCCGTTCGCCGCGGCCGCAATGACTGCCTCGGCAAAAACGTGATCAAAGAATGGGCTGTTGAGGCAGCTCTTTTCGAGTTTTCTAAGGCCCTTCATGGGCGCTGCCAAGCCATCGACATTTCCTTCCCTCGCAGCCGCAACCAGCGCGCTTACGACGTCTTTCAGATGCACGGGAACATTCCAGCTCTGAGAACGAAGGTTTGCGCTGATGAACTGCTCAGCCGTAGGCTCGGGCATCTCCTTGCCTTCGCCGCGGTGAGGACCGCCAGTGCCATGACCATGATGTTTAACCATACCGAACACCTCCAGAGAAATAGCTATTCACTATGCCGGAACAGATATTTAAACCCGCAGCTAGTTGGAAAACGCCTCGAGCGCCTCCTTTTCCATGAAGTGCAGCTCGCCCGGCACGATGATGGTGAAGGGCGGCTTGCCAAGCTTTGCCTTCTCGAGCTTTTCGATTGGGCCATAGCTTACGCGCTGGTTCGCGCTGCCGACAGCGCTCAGCACCACGAGCTCGCGCTTTGGCGCGAAAATGCCCTTCCCGCCCCGCTTTTCCATCTTCGCCAGCAGGTCGAAAATCTCGGCCTGCGAGAGGGGCCTGCCCTCGTCGATGTCTATCAAAAGCAGCGTGTGCAGCTTGCGCGCCAGGTTCTCGCCCAGGTAATCGTAGGCACTCATGGGCTCATAGGCGGGCTGCCATTTCGCGAGCGTGACCGTCCTGCCGAACTTGTAGACCTGCAGGCCCGCCTCGCCGATGGCCGCCGTGAAAATCGAGCTCGCGTGGATTATCTGGGTTTTGATGCCCCTCTTTTTTGCCTCGAGCAGCAGCGAGATGTGCGTGGTCGCGATGAGCGGATCGCCCGGAATCAGCAGCGCGACGCGCTTCTTCTCGGCCGCCTTCAGCAGCACCTCGCCTTTCTCGACTTCAGCCCTCGAGAGCACCCTTATCCTGCTCTTGCCAATCTTGCCCTGCAGCTGGCTGAGAAGCCCGGCCTGCATCGCGCTCGTGTACTGCTCGGCATAGACCTCGTCGCACTTGCGCAGCTCCCAGGCAGCCCTGAGCGGCAGGTCGCCTATGGTCCAGAGGCCCATGCCGATTAGCGAAAGCATGAGGTTTATAAGGCTGAAAAGGCATATAATAGCCTATTCTGGGTGGTGTTGGAATTATGGCTCAGACGCCGGTACAATGGACGGGCAAACCTCCTATTTTGAGAGCCAAACCGCTTCCCATGCACAACATGTTCTTCTGCTCGATGTCGAATAAAAAACCCGAAGCCCTGGGCAAAGGCCTTTTCCCGTTCCGCCTTCTCGACCGGGAGGTCCGCGTAATCCAAGTCGGGGGGAACTCCGGGCAGGCCGCGGAGAAGAAGAAAACGATGGCCTCGATGGTCATGGTATTGGAAAACTGCAGGCCGCCTCGCGACGAGATTCCGCAGGAGGGCGATGGCAAGGAGGGCAATGGCATTGTGGGCCTGCGGATTTACCGGGCCGCATTGGTCGGATGCACGGTTGCAGAGGAAGGGGTTGACGGGAAGAAAATCGGCGAGAGGTTCGTCCAGCAATGGCTTCTGCTGGAGCCGCCCGACCCAAAGCACGCCATAGTCCGCGCGCAGAGGAAAACCGGTGTCGGGGGCGAGCTGTTCGCGGTCGCCCTGCCGGTCGGGGTCATAGACCGCAGGCTGTGGGCGCCCGTGCGGGCGATGGAAACACTTACTGCGGTCGAATCCGACCGCTGCATACTGGAGCAGTACGGGAAAATGGTCAGGCTGAAGTCAGAGGTTGAAGCGCAGAGCGCCATTATTCGGGAAGAAGCGGAGGCGTGGACTAGGGAGAGACAGGAGCTACTTGTGAAGATTAAAACTCTGAAACAAGCAGGGGAATCTGGGGGCGTGGGCGCCAGGAAAGGAAGGGCTTTGAGCGTTGCATTGCAGGAAGTGGACCGCAAGCTCGCGGCCCGGCAGAAAACGGACGAGATGCTCGCGTGCGTGTTCCCCAAGCTCGAGGCGCCGGAAGGCGCGGTGGGCTACATCGTCTTCGGAACCTCGGCAGTGCTGGCCTACCACGACGAGGCACTTTTGGAAATAATACGCTGACGCCATGAATAGCTGAACGCAGAAACAAGCCCGAGTCCGGGGCATCCTAAAAGGAAGATTCAGAAGGTGGCCGCCCACTTTCCCCGTTGGGAACAATCATTCCCTTTGGGAATGGTGCCCCTTTCTCCTCGTGGAGAAAGTGGGAGGGGCCCCTTTCCGCCCCAAAGGTGGAAAGAGGGCAGTCGCTCACGCCCCTGCGAGCATCCGCAACAGGTCGCGCGTGCCGGGCGCAAGGCCGAAGATTATGAGCAGCAGCGCGACGTAGAGCGTCTCCTGCTTGTCCTCGCTGTTCCTGCTCAGCAAAACCACGAAGGCAGTTGAGAGCGCGACTTTTATCACGAAGAAGGAGAACATGGAATTGCCCAGGGCGCCAATGGCGCGCGAGAGCACGTGCTGCTCGAAGTAGTGCATGCCCGTGGCGGGGCCGAAGATGTCAATGACCGTGAAGGTGGCGGCGCCGTCTAGCGCCTGGCCGAAGATTACGAGGGTGCCGGCAAGGCCCGAGGCCTTCAGCCGCTTCAGGACCAGGTAGCCCGCGGCAGTGCCCGCGAGCGCAAGGCCGAGTGCCAGGGCTGCGAAGGACCAGTAGGTCAGGACTGGCGCGAGCAGGGCCAGCTGCGAGAGCCAGAGGATGAGGCCGAGGGGCAGAATCAGGTCGGGCCGCCTGGCGCGATTCAGCCCGAAGACAGCTGCCAGGGTGACGAGGCCCGTGACGATGTAGATGCCGGGCGTGACCGTCAGGTAGCTGTAGTCGTAGAAGTGCGAGTTGAGCACGAATGAGGCGATGGGGTTTCCCGCAGCCGCAAAGGCTTTCATCACACCCGTGTCCACCGCATCGGTTATCACGCGCGCCGTCGAGCCGAGCAGCACGTAGGGCATTATAGAGAGGATGAACTTCTCGTCAATCGCAATCTTCTCGCGCCTCAGCGCCTTGTAGATTAGCCAGGCAGCCGCGAGCGCTATTACGGCGTATATGAGCGTGTTGATGAGATTGTAGCCAGTCCTGTCCCAGATGGGGTTGATGAAATAGTCGTCAATGATGCCGGCCATGCGCTTGCTTCGGAAGGCAATTTTATAAATTAGGCGGGAGAAGCATTTGCAGGAGCGGAAATATGAGAGTTCTGACGTTTACTGTGCTGCTCGCAACATTGCTTTCCCTCGCGCCGCTTGCGCACGCAGTGGCCTATGCGAGCATAATGGTCGAGCCGAACAGCATCGCGGTGCTGTCGGCGCCCGGCGGCGATGCCCTGGCGATACTTTATTCGATAACCAACGAAAGTGCGCAGGCGGCCTTTGTGAGCAAGACCATGGTGGTGAGCGACGGCATGGTTCTGCCTAGCGGGGATAACGTAAGCCTTGTCTTTGAGAACGGCGCACTGAGGAGCATACGAGTCGGCAGCGAGCCCAGCAGGAGCGGCTGGATTGACCTGCCCGTGGGCGGGAATACCGGCGGGCTGAACATCACGCAGAGGATATTCAGCAGCGCCAGGGGCTACGAGGCCAATTTCACGCCGGCCATACCCGCGGCGCTTGCCGGCAAGCGCGTGTGGATAGAGTATGGGAATGATTACTGGCTCATTGCGGAGATAAGCGAGGAGAAGGGAGCAGTGCTGCTTTACCAGGAGGAGGGCTATGGGCTCATCACGCCGGACCGCACGCTCGCGGCTGGCGCCTACGGCCTCCGCCTCATCGGAAGCACGAATGACGGCAGGGCGCTGGTGGAATTCAGGGCGGGCAACGAGAACACCACGCTGTTCGTGCGCGAAAGGAACGACCTCCTGAACCAGCGCATAATCCTGCTGGCGGACTACAACTCTTCGGCGGGCATTGTGGAGAATGCGGACTGCTATCTTGAGGGCGACCTTCGGGGCTCGCTCTCGCTCGTGGGCGGAAGCTACAAGGGCGAGCTGGACTACAGCCAGCTGCCCGAAAGGAATTATTACTATTCCATAAGCTGCAGCAAGGAAGGCTATTCGCCTGCGAGCGTCGGAGTGCTGCTGAACCTGACGCAGGTAAGGCTCGAGAGGCTCGGCCTGGCCTCGTCTTCAGGGCAGCCGGCGGCGCCAGCACAGCCAGAGGTAACCGGCAACTTCTACCGGGTGCCCCGGAGCCAGCCAGACCTCATCGACACGATAGTGGCGTTCATGCGCGACCCGCTCGCGTGGCTGAGGCAGGGGCCGGGTTGAAAGGCAAGTCAACTATTTAAATGAGAAAATGCAAATAGTTCCACTAGTTCTGAGGGCTTGCCATGTGCATGCAGAAACTCACTATTCGCAACAGGCCTGACAGGCCCGTGCTGCAGTTCTGTGACAGCCCCAGGCTGCCGCAGCCCGTTAGCGCTAAGTTCGAGCTTTGCAGGCTTGCGATGGAGGGCTTTGAACCAAAAACGCGGCAGATGCGGGTGCAGGCTGAAGAAAAAAAGGCCGAGCAAAAGCCAGCCGAACAGGACAGCAATTCACAGGCAAGGGACAAGGAGCCAGATATGTTCGGCCCTGCATTCATGGGCGGATGGGCGGGAGTCATGGTCGGCCTTGGCGCGTGGGCTTTGACCATGCCAGCCGAGCCCCAGCAAATCATAGCATTTGCAATGCCCGGCCTCATATGGGGCGTTGCCGCAGGCATGATGATTGCGAGCTGGCGCAATATTCAGCACTGAGCAGGCAGTCACTCGCGCCTTACTCTACGCGGCTTTTTAAGCGCGCAAAAACCTCCTTCCGGCATGCACGAAGCTTTAAATATCCGTATATCAAATGATATACTCATGAAAACCGACTCGCCGCTCTTCAACTTCAAAGCAGACGTGCTTCGCTATCCCCGGCTGGACACCGTGCTGATGATTGAGAAGGCGCTCAGCAAAAGCGACGGCACGAAAACGGCCCGACAGATATGGCAAAAACTGCCCCGCAAGGTGATGTGGCAGACCTTCATGACCACGCTGGACTATTTGGAGCATTCCGGCAAAATACAAATAGACAAGGACCGCACGGTATCCTGGATTTGGAACCCGCGCCTTCTCGCCTATGTAAGGAAACGCGGTGTTGAGGCATGAGCCCCGACCTGCGTCCCGTTCGCGTTATGTTCGTGGACGAAAAGCTCCACTTGGCCTACGAGGCACTGAAGGCAGGCCGCTTCGAGGAAAGGGAACTTGCAGAAAACCTAGGCAAAGCCATAGAGGCGCTGAAGCAGAACCGGCTCCGCAGCATCAAACTGCCGCGGCAGCTTTGGCCCGACGACTATGTGAGGAAATACGGAATAACCGTGCTATACAAGCACGACATGCCCCGCGGCTGGCGCCTGCTCTACACCGAAGTCGGCGACAGGGTCGAGATAGTCTCGATACTGCTGGAATGGCTCGACCACGAAAGCTATGAGAAGCGTTTTGGATACAAGAAAAAATGATGCCCGGTCACCCGCGCCCCGCTCCCCTGAACTTATTTAATCCTCCCGCCAAACTAATCCCCGGTAAGCATGGCAAAAATCGACTATTCTCGCTTCCCGATTTTCAAGAACATCGACCTAGTCGAGCTACAGAGGCTCCAGGAGCGCGAGCAGGTTTTCGGCCCGAGCCCGCCCAACGTTTTCGTGGGCCGCGTCGGCTACCCGGACGTGAACTGGGGCCCGCTCATCTCGGTGAACGAGCTGGCGGGAGGCGCCTCGCCGGCCTACATCGATGACCCCTCCAAATGGTTCGGCATGAGTTATGAGCACATCGTGGAGATGAGGCTGTCGCTCCTACGGAGCAAGAGCAAGCTGCATGTGCAGGGCCGCACGAGGCTGTTGGAGAGGGCGCAGGAGGCCGTGCTTTCGGTCAAGCCTGTGGATGCCGAGCTGCAGTTCAAGACAAAGCCCAAGTTCAGCGTGAGCTTCTCGCCCGTCGTGCAGCCAATGGGCTCGAGCGGCGAGCTCAAGGACTTCCGCCTGTGCGACAACCCGGTCGTGCCTAAAAGGGTGGACGAGCTGGTGGAGGAAAAGGTGAAGGCAGTCGATGCGACTGGCGAGCTTTTCCAGCACGGCCACGACGTTTATTATTTGACAAGGCTCCTGTCGGCCGGCATTCTGGGAAGGCAGGGCAGCCAGAAGCTCGTGCCAACCCGCTGGTCCATAACCGCAGTGGATGATATGCTCGGCAAGATGCTTATGGAGAAAGTGCGCGCATATCCGGAAATAAGCGATTACCAGGTTTACTCTTCCGAGTTCCTGCACAACCACTTCGAAATCCTCCTGATGCCCGGCAGGTGGGAGTTCGAGCAGTTCGAGGCCTGGGCCGCGGGCAGCATGTGGGACCAGGGTGCGAGGACTTACAACATCGAGCACGAATACGAGCCCTTTGAAGGCAGGACCAGGTATGCGGAGCAGGAGGCTGGCGGTTACTATGCGGGCAGGTTTGGCGTGGTGGAAGCGCTTGCAAAACGAGGGAGGCAGGCGCGCGCAGTCATCTTCCGCGAGATTGCACCGGAGTATAATGTGCCGGTTGGGGTGTGGGAAGTTCGTGAGAATTCGAGGCACGCGATGACCTCGCAGGCCAAGAGATTCTCCACCCTCAATGAGGCGCTGGCGCACCTTTCCACAAGGCTGAAGATACCAGTTTCCGAGTACAGGCGAAGAAGCTCGATTCTGCCTCAGACCAGGCTGAGCGATTTCTGACGAAGGGCGCCAGAATAAGGCGCAGCGTAGTTAACTTTTGCAGCATAAAAAAATGTTTATAAACAAGGGCAGCCATAAAATATTCTTATTATTCACTGGGAGGCCATGAAGCATGGACAATACCCAAAGCCCGGCATACAACAACGGGTTGCGTAATGTGGCGGTGCATGCGAAAAAAATAGCCGCCATGAATGCACGCAGAGGATTCTACCACCAGGTCATAAAAGACGAGGTGAATTTGCAGGAGCTCAGGCATTTGATAGGGACAAAAAAGAAAATCTCGAACAGGGAAAGGCGAATTGAACGGCTAAAAATGCGGATTGCTGACAAGGAATCAGTTGGCAGAATAATCGAGGGGACTGACCGGGAGTCTTTTTCACCAAGAGGCGAGAAAATCGTTGGAGGGCGTTTATGGCGCCTTAAGTTATACCAGATGGACGCGATATGGAACCCGTTCAGCTGGTTTTCTTTCCATCATTTGCGCAACTTGGCATTTAAATCAAAATGCATGGTCACTGAAAGGCATTTCAGAGGAGTTGCGAGGTTCGCAGAGGCGATATACGACAACCTTCCTGCATCCGGAAAAGGAGCGGTGGGTTCGACCAGACAGGAGGTAAAAACTGCGGCTTTGATGCACGATGAGGGAAAAATAGAAATTCCCTCCTCCCTGCTCAGGCAAACCTCAAAACCAACGTCTGAAGACATTACGATAATAAAAAGGCACCCGGAAGAGTCGATGCGTTTTCTTGAAGAAATGGGGCTGCCCAACCCGATAGTTTCTGCGGCCCGCCAGCACCATATGCAGTATGACGACCGGCAAGGTTCGAGGAGCTACCCTCCAAAAGACCCTGGAGAAAGCTTGACCCAGCTCTCGCAGCTGATTTCAGTTGCGGATGCAGCCGAAGCGATGACTGCGGGAAGATACAACCAGCCGCTCATGTCAATAGAGGATGCCGTCACTGAACTAAACAGGGGCAAAGGGATGCAGTTTTCTCCGGTTTATGTTGAAGCAATTGTTGAGGCGTTTGAGAAGGATGCGTCCTTTTTGAAGTGGTGGGACAGAAGGAGGGACGGGCAGGATAAACGGTCGGCAAAGGAAAATCGGGTGAGAAAGCCCAGACCGAAAGAGGACAGGACGATACTTGCAGAAAGGAAACCGCAATATGGGGAGAACGGATTAACCAGAAACATAAATGATTTGGATTGATTCCGGGGAAAAGACGCTGCAGCTAAGACGCAGAGTTGCACGGGCTGGAAGCGGGCCTAATTCGTTGGCACGGTTGTGCGGGTCGGAGGTACAAGTGTAGTAAAGCGCCTGGTCGGACCGCCGGGCCTGCCGCCAGTCACCAACAAATCCCTTGCAGCGGAATGCTGGGCGACGGAGTCCATGAAAGCAGTGGCAATTCCTTCACCTATAAAGCCGGCCTTCGTGCCGTTGAGCCTCGCCTGAACGCCCGTCTGGAAACTCTCGTAAACAGCGGTCAGATTCTCTTTCGCCCTTTGGAGCGCCGGCTCTGCGAACGCTCCTTTCTTGCCCAGGAAGTCCACCAGGACGAGCTGGAGGACTTGACCCGCGGTCAGTGAATTTACTTCAGCCGTCAAGCCCGCCTCCGAGAAGGCGTCTGCCAGAATGGCGCGCATCTTCGTAATGTGCGGGCCTTCGGTTTCGGCCGCCGCGCTTGCGGGCATGCGCACCGACATGCGCCCGAGTGAGGCACGAATCAATGTTTGCGTTTCTTCCAGCTTCGGATCTCCAGTTTCCAGGGCCGCAATCCTTTTCGCCTCTTGCCTGACTACCTGCTCATCGAGCGAAAACGCGTTTGGTTCCATGCCCAGAAGCAGGTATGCATCCTGCAAAAAGGCCTGCAGCTTGACGATTTCCGGGGTGCGGGCCAAGGCGGAGACGAGGCTCACCAGAAGCCGATTTAGCTCGCGGTTGCCGGTTGTGCTGCCGTCCGCGAGCTTTTCGGAGAACCTTATCACGGTGCCTGCGCTCAACGAGTTTGAATCGCCTTTGATTTGAAGCAGCGGAAGAACGAGGTCCAAACTAGCCCTCAGCTTCACCATGTAAGGGCTTTCATCATACGCTGGAGTGTTGGCATCCGACATAGCAAATCACCTCGCAGGATTAGATATTATCTATGCCTCCGGACCTATTTAAACCCCGCACATGTTCGAGGGAGGTTGTCGGGCAAAGTCTAACTCTTTTTAATCCCTACGCCGAAAGCAGGGCATGGCCCAGGAACAACAAGGTCTCACTTCAGCCCAGGCAGCAGGGCTTCTCCTCAAATACGGGCCGAACGCCTTGCGCGAGCTGCCCCGCAAGCCCGCGTGGAGGAAGTTCCTAGACCAATTCAACAATTTTGTCATGCTACTGCTGCTGGCGGCCGTCGTCATATCCGCCTTCCTAGGCGAACTCCTGGATGCGAGCGTCATCTTGACCATAGTCGTGCTCAACGCGCTCTTCGGCTTTGTGCAGGAGAGCAAGGCCGAGAAGTCGCTCGAGGCGCTCAAGCGCATGGTCGCGCCCCAGGCCCGCGTGCTGAGGGACGGGCAGGTGGAGCAGATAGACGCTCGCGGGCTCGTGCCCGGCGACCTGCTGCTTTTGGAGGTGGGCGATGCCGTGCCCGCCGATGCCGAGCTGTTCGAGTCGCTCAGCCTCGAGGCTGACGAGAGCTCGCTCACGGGCGAGAGCGTTCCGGTGCACAAGAAGGTGGGCGAACGGGTTTTCATGGGCACGATTGTGACCAGAGGGAAGGGAAGGGCTATCGTGCGCGCAACAGGCATGGGCACGAAGTTCGGGAACGTCGCGGCGCTCGTGCAGACCGTGCAGCAGGAGCAGACGCCGCTGGAGGCACAACTGGCGCAGCCGGGCAAAAGGCTCGGCATGGCCATCGTCGGTGTCTGCGCCCTCGTGTTCCTGGTGAACTGGCGCATGGGCATCTCATTCATCGAATCATTCCTGATAGCGGTCACGCTGGCAGTCGCCGCAGTGCCCGAGGGCCTGCCTGCAATAGTGACCATCAGCCTGGCCCTGGGCGTGCAGCGCATGGCAGCCGCCAAGGCGATTGTGCGCAAGCTCAAGGCAGTCGAGACTTTGGGCTCGACCACGTTCATCTGCACGGACAAGACGGGCACGCTCACGCGCAATGAGATGGTGGTGAAGAAGCTTTTCGCAAACTGGGAGGAATTCGGGCTTACGGGCACGGGCTACAACCCGCTCGGAGAGCTTACGCTCGAGGGCAAGCACTTCAGGCGCAAGCACGGCGATGAAGTCTCGTTGGCGCTGCACATAGCCGCGCTCTGCAATTCGGCCTACCTGAAGAAGGAGGGCGAGCGCTATTCAATCATAGGCGACCCGACAGAGGGCGCGCTGCTGGTCATGGCCGCCAAGGGCGGGGTGGAGAAGGCGCGCGAGCACGGCCTCTACAAGCTGCTGGCCGAGCTGCCCTTCGAGTCCGAGCGCAAGCGCATGACCACGATTCACTCGCACGGCGGCGAGACCATCGCATTCGTGAAAGGCCAGCCCGAGCGCGTGCTGAAATGCTGCAACCGCATATTTGCAGGCGGGAAGGTGGGCAAGCTGGGCGAGGAGGACAGGGAAGAGCTGCTGCGGATGAACAAGCGCTACGCCTCCGAGGCCTTCCGCGTGCTCGCGCTCGCCTACAGGCCGCTCACGGGCAAGGAAAAGGTTTCGGTAGAGGAAATCGAGCGCGACCTCGTCTTCGTGGGCTTCGCGGCCATGATGGACCAGCCGCGCGAGGAGGCCAGGCAGGCGATAGCCGAGTGCGTGGACGCGGGCATCTCGGTGGTGATGATCACCGGGGACCAGAAGATTACTGCCGAGGCCGTAGCGCGCGAGCTGGGAATCCTGTCGGGCGAGGTGCTCACGGGCGAGGAGCTGGACGCCCTGGGCGATGACGAGCTCGCTGTGCGCGTGAGGAGCGCGCGCGTTTTCGCCGCGGTCTCGCCCGAGCACAAGCTGCGCATCGTGAACGCGCTGAAGCGCAACGGCGAGGTGATTGCGGTAACCGGAGACGGCGTAAACGACGCGCCGGCGCTGAAGCGCGCCGACATCGGCGTGTCCATGGGCATAACCGGCACCGACGTGGCCAAGGAGGCCAGCGACATGGTGCTCATGGACGACAATTTCGCAACCATCGTGAACGCGGTGCGCGAGGGCAGGCACATCTACGACAACATCCGGAAGGCGGTCTACTACCTGCTCAGCACGAACATGGGCGAGGTCTTCGCCATCTCGCTCGCCGCTTTCTCGGGCATTGGCGCGGTGATGCTTCCCATCCAGATACTGTGGATGAACCTCGTAACAGACGGCCTGCCCGCGCTTTCCATGAGCCTGGACCCGGCGTCGGCGGACATCATGAAGAGAAGGCCGCGCGACCCGAAGGAATCCATGCTAAACCTGAAGAATTTTGCCAACATAGTTGCCATCGGAGTGCTGGTCGGCGGCATGGCACTCGCAGCCTACCTCATAGACATCAACGGGTCAGGAATGGGGCACACGGACCACGCGCGCACGCTCGCCTTCACCATGTTCGTTTTCCTGGAATTCACCGTGGCACTCTCGATGAGAACCAAGGGCCCGTTTGTAAAGGAGCTGCTCGCAAACCCCTATTTGATGCTGGCC
>CABMJK010000024.1 GCA_902386535.1 Candidatus Burarchaeum australiense
GGGGTCAACGGGGCCGGCGTAGCCTGGTGGCCGGTTTTTTGATGCCGCCCCGCGTGGTGGGCTCCATGTGCTGGGCCGGCGCCTCGATTCTGTGCACCTGCAGGCCTGCGTGCCTTATGCGGTCGTGCATGTCCCGGTCCTCGAAATAGCGCAATGACTCGTTGAAGCCGCCCAGGCGCTCGAAGGTCTCGCGCTTGTAGGCATGGGGGACTTCCATTATGTCGCCCGCGGCCCTGCCCGAGAGGTGCGAGATTCTCACGTAGTTGCATTTTTCCATGAAAGTCTTTGGCGGACGCGGGGGGTTGAACCACTGCACCAACTCTACGCCCGGCACACGGAACTTTTTTTCTATGAGGTCGAGCGAGCGTGGATCGAGCAGGACGTCGGCATCGAGAAAAACCAGTATGCCGCCCTTCGCCTCCCGGGCGCCCAGGTTCTTGGCGGCCGACACGCCCCGACGGGCGCCGCGCACGAGGCGCACTGCCTTGTGTTGTTTTGAGAACTTCCCGACCACTTGCGGGGTCGAATCAGTGGAATCGTCAACCACCACGACCTCGTCCGGCCTGCGGGTCTGGCCAATCACGCGCTCAAGGGTGGCGAGAATCGTGGCCGACTCGTTGTAGGTGGGAATTATGACGCTTATTTTCATCGACTAGCCCCTGTCCAGCTTCCTTGCGGTCCATGCCTTCGTGAGATAGGGCACGGAGAGTTCTTTTTTGTCCTTCAGCAGGCCCTCGATTTCGGAGATTATTTTGTCGAAGACCTTCGGCCCGCGCTTTTCGGCCTCGGTCTTCAGGTGGTTCGCGGCCTTCCATGCGCTCACGTAGTTCTCCCTGCTCACGAGGGCCTCGTGCTGGTGCCTCAGCTCAATCACGTCCTCGAAAAACCCGCCTGCCAGCATGAGCCTGCGCGAGTCCTCGCCGCTCCTGAACTCGCGCGAGAAGCCGGGCACGTTGCGCTGTATTATTTCCTCGACCGCCATCTGCACCGGGTCATCCTCCTTGACGAGCGGATTCCAGAGCAGCGTGAGGTAACCGCCTTTCTTCAATATCCGGTGGAACTCGGGAATCGAGCGCTTGGCGTCGCTCCAGTGGAAGGCCGAGGCCATGGTCACCCAGTCCGCCGTCGCATCGGGAAGCCCGGTTTCCTCGGCAGCGCCGGCCCGCCACGTGACATTCGTCAGGTCGCCGCTGTATATCTTGCCATTCGCCATCATGTCGGCATTGGGCTCCACCGCGATGCAGTGCAGGCCGCGCATGGCGAGCTGGCGCGTCCATATGCCCGTGCCTGCGCCTACGTCGACCACCGTGCCTTTCTTCCTGAGCACGCCCGTGTAGTTGAGAAGCACGTCGAGCACCAGTTCAGAATAGCCCTGCCGGTATTTCCTGTACTTCTCGCCCATGCCCGTGTAGTCTGCGGCCTTTTCCATGTTCATCTACCTCTGGCTTTCAGCTCGCTTATTTTCTCATGGAGAGCGTCAGTATCTTTCTCGCATTCTGCGAGAGCTGTGCCCGCGTGTTGTTTTCCAGCACGAGCGCCGGCCTTTTCGGGAACTCGGGCCGCTGGTGGATTCCCATCACATTCCTGCCGCGCGTATAGAGCAGCTTCTTGTTGCGCCTCAAAAGCTCCTCCTCATCCACCCTGAGTAGCACCTCTACGTAGCGCGCATTGTTCTTCGCGTTGTAAGCGTGGATTTCGTGGAACAGCGAGATTGTGCTTACCACCACAGTTATGCCCTGCCGCGTCAGTGCGGCCGCGAGCCGCGCATATATGCGCGCGGTCTTCTTCCTGTCCTCGAGCGAGTGGCCGTGCTCGCCCAGAATAGTGCGCATGACGTCGCCGTCAAGATGCACGGTGTTGGGGCGCTGCCTGCAAAGCCCGGTATACACCTTCTCGGCGAGCAGGGTTTTGCCGGTGCCTGCTAGCCCGGTTATCCAGACCAGCAGCCCGTGTTTGGCGCGCATGCGTGTTTCACCCACCCAAGCCATTTATGTCTTTTGCAGGAAGTCCGAAACTGCTTTCAGGACTTCCTCTTTGCATTTGCCGTTTGTCGCGAGTATGCCGTTGGCAAGGCGGGGCGCAGAATAGTCCAGTGGCCGGCCCTTGAAGTCGAAGACCTGCCCGCCGGCCTCCTCCAGGATTGCCTGCGGCGCGCACATGTCCCATATTGAAAGCCCGCTGAAGTTCCAATAGAACTCCGCCCTTGCCTCGGCCATTTCAGCCAGCTTCACGCCTATGCTGCCTTTTTGCACCAGCGTGCCGTTGTCGAGGAAGCGGATGAAGACAGCGTCTTTTGCGGTAAAGTGGTTCTTGCTGTTTATGAGCCTGAACTCATTCAGGTGCGAGCGCGAAGAGGTATGCAAGTCGGCAACCTTCCCATCGGACTCCACGTGCGCGCCATTGCCCTTTTCCGCATAATACGTTTTCCCAAGGGCAGGCAGATGCACCACGCCTAAGACCGGCTGCCTGCGCTCGAGAAGGCCGATCATGACCGCAAACTCGCCGGTCCTGCGCACGAAATCCATGGTGCCGTCGAGCGGGTCCACGACCCACATCTTGTCTTTCGGCAGTTCAGCCTCCGTTTGTTCCTCCTCGCTAATCACCGCGTAGCCGGTCTTCTTCAGCCCGTCCAGAATTATGCTGTTCGAGGCCAAATCCGCCTTTGTGAGCTCGCTCCTATCAGGCTTGAGCTCGACCTTGCTGCCGGCCTTGGCATCGCTGGCGTAAATGCGCATTATTTCCTTGCCCGCATCGATGGCCAGAATTTTTGCGGCAAACAGGTCCTTTGAGAATTTCATTTCCAAAACCATTTTCTGTCCACGAACGCGCGCATGAGCTTGTCATTGAACTCCGCGTCAGGCGACTCGCGCTCCGGGTGCCACATTATGCCGGCAATGGGCAGGCCGGGATGGTACGCGCCTTCCACCAGGCCGTCGGCCGTGACTGCAAAGGCCTTCAGGCCGCGGGCGAGTTCGCCCGTGTCGAATCCGAAATCATGGTAGGAGTTCACGGTCGTTCTTTTTTTCCCGAAATCCGCCTTTTCGCACTTGAGGAGTTCGACCGGGTGGAAGCTGGCAACGTGGTCTTTCACCATGCGCAGTTTTCCGCCGAAATAAACGTTCAGGAACTGCAGGCCACGGCACACGCACAGCACCGGCAGGCGCTCGGCTTCGGCGAATTGCAGCAGGGCCTTTTCGGTTGCGTCGCGCTCTTCAGCCACGTTGAGGCCCGCACTTTTGCTCACGCCGTAGAGTTCGGGATTGACGCTGTTGCCGCCCGAGAGAATCATGCCGTCCGGCTTGAGCTCCCGCAGGTAGGCAGGGATGTTGGGGAGCACGTTCGACACGGGCAGGAGGGTGAGGCCGAACGCACCGTAATATTGCACGTAGCTCTGCTCAAGGCAGTCGCGCCTCGCGCCCTTGTGCTCGGCGCACACCCGCTGCGATATCGCGATCCGCTTCATCGTTTCACCTGCAAACCACTCACCAGGTCATGTTAATGAACCTATTCATCGTGCCGTCAGCTATCCACGAAAGCGCCTTTTCGTAGTCTTCGTTGGTGTCGAACTCCAGCCACCCGTGCGAGGTGCGGACCGCCTTCACGGGCACGCGCAGGTCGATGAGCGCCTGCAGCATGCACGTCATCTGCGCTTTCCTGAAGCACATGGAGTGCATCCAGGGCTCGTCGCTTTCCCATAGCTTTTTCTTGTTCTCATCGAACAAGCGGATGAATTCGGAAACGCCTTTTTTCGAGAAGCGCAGCATGCCGACATAGCGGGCCATTGCCTTTTCGAGAGGGCAGTTCGGCGCTCCCAGCTCCACGATGTTGTCCTTCTTGTCGATGGCCATGCTTTCAACGTCCTCCTTCCACTTTCCGCCCAGCCGCGCCTTCCAGTAGTCGAGCCAGTCATCGTCCACCAGCACGCCCATATCGCCCTTGAACGCCATCATCTTCTTCACCAGCGCAGGCTCGTAGAGGATGTCAGAATAAAGGACGAGCGCGCCGTCGGGCGAGCCGAGCAGCTCGCCGCGCGCCATCACCAGCGTGGCGACCATGTTCGTGGTTGCGTAGTCCGGATTAAGCATGTAGCTCACGCCGCGGACTTGCGGAATCTTGTCGGCCATGTAGCCGCGCACGACGACGATGTCGCTCTTGGGCACGCCGGCCTCGGCCAGGGCTTCGAGCTGCCGCTCAAGCAGGGTCTTGCCCCTGACCGAGAGCATGCACTTCGGCATGTCCTTGGTGTATTTGCCCAGGCGCGTGCCGCTGCCTGCCGCGAGGATTATCGCTTTCATGCTGGTTTGCCTCTTGAAATTACATTACCGCTTTTATGTACTTCGACGCGCAGTTCAATTCCACTTTCCCGCAGCCCTTCACGAAGTTGAATAGCGTGGCCCCGCAGCCAATGGCAGCCGGCATCTTGAACTCGGCGGCCCTGATGGTCATGTGCGAGGCCGCGCCGCCGAACTCGGTTATCAGGCCTGCGATGTCGTGGCTGAAAATCCAGTCATAGCCCGGGTCGGCATTCTGGATGAGCACTATCTTGCCCGCCAGCTCGAGAGGCCTGGAGTTCGCGCTCAGGTCGAACACCTCGGCGCAGACCGTCTTCTGCGTCACGTAGTTGGGCATCATGTCGGTCGAGGTGAAATATTCGACGCTCCGGTCCATGAAGATAAGGGGCGGGAAGCGGAAGAGCTTCATCATCGCATAGGCATTCCTGTTCCTTCCGATTTTTTCCTTCATGCCCGCGAGCGAGTCGTGGATGCGCGAGGAATGCGAGAACTTCAGGATGTCGTCTATCGTGAGGAAGGCCAGGTCCTCGCGCGAAAGCCCGTGCTTCGAAAGATACTGCTCGACGTACACGAGCATGAGGCTCAGGTTCTTCGTGAACTCGAGCTTGGACAGCTCGCGCGCCATTGTGGACTTGCGCACGAACGCGAGCAGCTGGTCGGCTGAGACCGAGAAACCGTGCGCCTTCAGCTCGGCGGATATTTTCTTCTTCGTCGCAGCGCTGAACTCGAAATCCTTCCCGCCCCGCGCGGGCTCGGTGAAGTTCTTCAGGTCGACGTAGCCGTCGAAGCTCTCGGCATAGGTGTGCGAGCAGATGTCGTAGGTGCCGGGCCTGAGGTGTCCGTATTCCTCCATGAACTGCCGCCGCGTAATCGCGCCCCGCTTGAGCTCGCCGAGCTTGTGCAGGAAGTCAGTGGCCACCGTGCTGATGGAGGCGAAGAACCGGTCGTACTCGTCCTGCGTGATGATTTTCTTGCGCAGCAGCGAGCGCATGAGCGCGGCGCTTATGAAGGCGAAGCGCGCGAGTTTGCTGAAGGGCAGCGTGCCGTACATCTTGCAATCGTGGCCCAGTTGCGCGATCTTGCTCGGCAGGGGTATGTCAGACGCGACTATTTTCTCGCGCCTCTTCCGCATCTGCTCGGACAGCCCGACCTCGCGCTCGATGGAGGTCACGCGCCCGGCCAGTATGTCGTCCGTGAGAGTGAACAGGCACGATTTCATCTCGGCTATTTCGGCCTTGGAAAAACCTTCGGCCGCCATTTCCTTTTCTATTTCCCCGTAATCGAGAACGTAGCAGGTATAGACGACCTTGAACTCGACCTTGTCGTGGAAATCCTGGAAGCGGCGGAGCTTGCGCAGGTAGAAGTTCACGAGCTTTTCCGAAGTTGCGGCCGAGAGCGAGGCAGGCAGGAAGGTGTTGAAGCTCATGCGTATGTCGACGTAGGGCTTGCCCGCGAGCGAGCAGATGCCCGGCTGGTAGCCTATCGCCTTGTAGCCCACTTCCTCGCGCGCCTGCGGCCAGACGGTGTCCGTGATGAGGTGGCGGTAGAGAGAGAAGGCGAGCGGCTTCGGGTCGACGCCGATTATCTCCGCGGGATTCCAGTCGGGCATTATCCCGTAGGCCACGTTGCTGCCCGCCAGGTTCGGGAACGGCCTGTCGTTTTCGCGCACGAAATCCTTCACGTGCTCGAGCGTGTCCCTGAATTCCTTGTCCGTGCAGACCTTCTGCTTTGCGATGGTTATGGGCCGCACCTGCAGGGTATGGAGCTTGTCGCCCGCAATCACGAACTCGATGTCCAGCGAGTCGCAGCCAGTCGCCTTTTCTATCTCGCGCACCGCCTCGATTACCTGCGCCATGTATTTGTCCGAGGGCGTGCGGCCGTAGAGCTTGCAATAGGTGAAAATCTTCTGCCTGCCGCTGGAGCCGGAAGTTATTACGTCGGTCCTGCCGCTCAGGTCGTCGTAGTTTATCACGTAATAGGGCGCGCCGGTCTCGAGGTCGCGCGTGAAGGCCACGCCACTCAGCTGCACCTTCCCGACTTGCTGCTGCACGAGAACCAGGTTTCCATCGTCGCTGTTCCTCTTTTCGCTGTAGCTGCCCACCACCTTCTCGACCGCGGCAGTTATGGCGGCCGGAGAGGCGGCGTCTACGTCAAGGACGCTCCTGAAGCAGCCGGCCATGGAGCTGGCCTGCGAGTCCTCGTTCAGCGCGCTGCTCCGCACGACTATCTTCTGCCCTTTCACGAACTTCGCCCGCACTTTCGCCACCGCGGCCGCGGCATCGGCCTTCCACTCGCGCACCGTAAAATGCAGGAGGGGCGGGATTTCGGACTTGCGGAGCCGGCCCTGCAGCCTCTCGAGGGTCTCGGCCTTGGTTGAGAATTCAAACATCGCTACCGCGGAGAATTCCGGCGGCAATCTTAAAAGCAGTTTCTGGCAGTTTGGAGGTTTTGGCAGTTCTGGAGGTTCTGGTGCTTTGGCGGTTCTGGCGGTTCGGCGCTTCGGCGCTTTGGCGCTTTGGCGGCCTTAGCGGTATTTCAGGTAGAGATAGCAGAAGCGCGCGTAAAGGAAGGCCTCCTCGGCCATGATGCCGGCATGGATGCCCAGCTTCAGCAGCGTGCGCACTACAGGCACCCTGGCGCAGGAATCGTAGGCACGCTGCAGCCCGGCGCGCTTGGGCTTCAGGAAGCGCATGGAGTGCAGGTCCAGGAACTGGGAGAAGAGCACGCGGTAATTCAGGGGAATCTTCTCGTGCGCGGGCCCGCCTTTTTCCGGCTCGTAGGGCTCGTAGCCGAACTCGTCCATTATGCCCTTCTGGAAGACATCCTGTATGTAGAAAAGTTCGAAGGGGCTGAGCTTCTGCTTCCAGTCGTCCTTCACGAACCGCGGGTCGGGCCGCGTGGAGGTGAGCTTGTTCGCCGAGAGCGGCCCGCTCTTGTTCGTGCCGTCCCATTTTTTCCCATAGTAGGTCGCATCGTCCATGCATGCATTGTCGGAAATGCCGAGGAACGCGCACAGCTTTTTCCTCACCGAAGCATAGTGTCTGTGCAGGTCCTCGTGCCGCATGAAAAGGATTTCCCGCGGCCTGAAGGCATGGCGGTAAATGTGCAGCAGGAGCGAGGGCGCAAGTATGAAGCGGTAAGTCGGGAAGGAATCCGCGGTTTTCCTGCCCGAAAGCTGCGAGGCGCGGGGATCGCGCACCGTGATTATGATCCTCTTCCTAGCCCAAAAAGCCCTGCGCGCGCGCAGCACGTCCTTGATTGCCGCGTGCGTGTGGAAGACGATCCACTTCACCCTCCGGAGGTCCTTTTTCCTCAGGACCGCGAGCGCGTAGTGCGTGCCTATGAATGCGGTTTTGTCGGAAAGGCCGAACGCCGAGACGTAGGCGAGGAAGTGCGGCTTGAACTGCTCGAAGCTGAAGGGGAACTCAAAGGGTGTGGCCTCGGCCCACATCGGATTGCGGGCGTAGCCGTAGGCGATGCGCGCCGCCTGCTCGGGCGTTGTGCCGGCCGGCAGTTCGGGATAGCGGGAGGTGAAGCCCTGCACGAGCTCAGGGTGGCGGTCAAGAAGGGCGTTTAGGAAAAGGCTGCTGGACCTGTTCAGGGGCTCGATGAGCAGAAGGCCCATCTTTTCAGGCTCGAAATTGTGGAACTCCATGCAGGTCTTTGACGCTTTCGGCGCACAACTTATTATTTATAGCTACCCAAAGGTGGCCGTGGTTTGGATGGGGGAAACCGGAGGCGGCAGGGAAATCCGAGTTCTGATGGACTTCGGCGCCTCGGGCAGGCACCATTCGCTCTATGACGAGCTTCTGCAGGCGCCTCCGGAAGGCATCCGCTATGTCGTGCCCCGCCTGCCGGTGTCGCGGTTTCCGAAGGCAGCGGTGCACATCTATCACCGCATAAGGAGCGGGCTCGAGGGAAAGGTGGACCTGGCGGCGGTGGCGAGGCGCGTCAACCGCGCGGCCGCGGGAAGCGGGGCAGACCATGATGTCGTCCACTTCGCGAACCACCTGGACCCGGCACGAGAGCCGTTCGTGGCAGATTTCGAGCAGGCCCTTTCCCTGCTTCACGCACCGACCGGCACGGGAAGGGTCGAGGCGGATTTCGCCCGTATCAGGGAGGCGCGGACCAGGCTCATGGAATCCGCCGAGTGCAAGTTCCTGCTTCCGTGGACCGAACAGGGCGCAAAGACGGTGTGGGCTGCCTTCCCGTCGGCAAAGATAAGGAAGAAGACAAAGGTCGTGAGGCTTGCCATGAGGGTGCCTGAGGAGCACAAGCCCATCAAGCACGACAAGTTCCGCGTGCTTTTCCTAGGCACGAGCAACCTGAGCGGAGAATGGAATTTCTACTATCGCGGGGGCCACCGGATGCTGAAGGTGTTCGAGAGATTCGCCAGGGGCAGGAAAGGCTCGGTTGAACTCGTGGTGACCGGCGAGATTCCGCAGCGCGAGCGGCCACTCACCGAGCGCATCGGGTGCTGCAGGGCGGCGGGGCTGCTCAGAAAGGAGGAAATGGGCCACCTGTTCAGGACTAGCGACGTGCTGCTCTATCCCGCCTACGCGACTCCGGGGCTCGCGTTTCTCGAGGCCATGCGCTACCACATGCCGATAGCGACCACGGACGCGTGGGCCAACAGGGAAATAGTTGGCCACATGGAGAACGGCCTCGTGACTCCGTTCACGGAATTCAAAACGCGCGGGAAGTTCGGGCTTCCGCCAATGCTCGACGCGTTCATGGACTTCGAGCTCAACTGTTCGGACACCGGGCTGGAAAATGGCCTGGTGCAGTCCCTTGAAAAGCTCTACGGCTCGCCGCGCCTGAGGAGCCGGCTGGGCGAGAACGGCTTCAGGCAGGTGAGCGCCGGGAAGTGCAGCATAGGCGAGAGGAACCGCAGGCTCAGGAAAATATATGAGGCATGCCTGAGTTAATGCGAGGGCGCTGGGCGCATGGGGCGGGTCGATTGCATGGTGGATGCGAAAAAAACGGGCGCGGGGAAGAAAACCGGAAGGCCCATTGTCACCGTGGTCATGATAACCTACAACGGCGTGCGCTACATTGACGATGCGGTCGGGAGCCTGCTCGGGCAGAGCGACAGGAATTTCGAGGTCGTGATGCTGGACGACTGCTCCACGGACTCGACGCCCGAGAAGGTGCGGGAGGCCCGTGAGAAATTCCGGAAGGCGGGCATAGCGTGCCGGACTTTCAGGAACGAGCGCAACCGCGGAACGGGTTACTCGTGGGATCGCGTCTCGAGGCTTTCCGAAACGCCCTGGATAATGTTCCTTGCGGACGACGACATGTACCTGCCGCGCAAGGTCGAGCGCACCCTGGGATTCATAAAAAGCCATCCGGCCGCGCCCTGGTTTTACCATGACGTGGTCATAATGAAGGAGGCGACCGGCGAGAAGAAGGGATACGCGATACCGCAGTTCAACACGGGCCGGGATTCCATGCGGCACTTCTTCGAGCTCGCGCTCGCGAATTGTTTCATGGTTCACAATGCGGTCGCCATAAGGAAGGACGTCTACGAGAAGGCGGGCGGCTTCAGGGACCTGCGCGGGGTCGAGGACTTCGACTTCTGGATGAGGCTCATCGAACAGGGCTTCCTGCCGCAGAAGATGGAGGGCGAGCCGCTTCTGGTCTACAGGAGCAGGGGCCTGGATGCGAGCCGCTTCCCCTACCAGAGCTACTACGGCTCCTTCGTGCAGGTGATGAACGATTTCCTCGACAGGCAGGGGCTGGCGAAGACTGCGGACCGGGAAACGCTGGCGCTTGCGCGCGAATTCAGGACCGGAATTTACATCGCATATTTGATGCGCTCGGCAAGGCGCGGGAACTTCTCGCTTGCGCTCAGGGCGTTCGGGGGCATGGTGAGGCGGGATTTCTCGCCCGTGCAGTTCGCGAAGATGTCCGTTAACAAGTTTTCCAGGATATTCAAGGGCGAAAATTAGTTCAGTTGCCCTTTCGGTTCATCGATTCATTTGTCCGTTCAGTTCATCGATTCATCTGCCGACCTTCTTTCCGTGCGCATCGGCTGCGCGGGCCGTCGTCTCAACCACATAAGCTGTTTCCTCATCGGTCATGCCAGGCCAGATGGGCAGCGAAAGTATGCGCCTCGCCAGCTTCTCGGTGCCGCGCAGCGGCGTCTTGCGGAAGGGCAGGTGCTCGGCATAGGCCTTCTGCTGGTGGCAGGGAATCGGGTAGTGGATTTGGGCGCGCACGCCCGCATCGTTCAGCTGCTTGATGACCGCGTCGCGTATGGTTTCGTGCACCTGCACCACGAAGAGGTGGTAAACGTGGCGCCCGCCTGGGCGCTCGCGCTGGAGCCTCATCAGCGCGCGCTTTTCGAGTTCCCCGAGGCCGGCCACATATTTTTGCGCAATGGCGCGGCGCTGCTCGTTCCATTCGTGCATGCGCTTCAGCTTGGCAGACAGGAACGCGGCCTGGAGCCCGTCAAGGCGGGAGTTGAAGCCCAGCGAATCATGGTAGTATTTCACCTTTGAGCCGTAGTTGCGCATGGCCGCAACCGAGTCGGCGAGCGCGTCATCGTCAGTGCAAACTGCCCCGGCGTCGCCCAGGGCCCCGAGGTTCTTGCCTGGGTAGAAGCTGAAGGCCGCGGCCTTGCCAAAGGTGCCCGCATTCTTTCCGCCGAGGCTCGAACCGTGAGCCTGGCATGCGTCCTCGAGCAGGAGGAGGCCGTGCGCCTGCGCAATCTCGCCCAACCTGCCCATGTCCGCGCACTGGCCGTAGAGATGCACGGGCATGATGGCCTTTATTTTCTTGGACTTGGAAATCGCGCGCTCCACTGATTCCGGCGCAAGGCAGTAGTATTCGTCGACCTCGGCGAAAACCGGCCTGGCACCTGCCAGCGTGACGGCGAACGGCGTGGCCACGAACGTGTGGGAAGGCACGACAACCTCGTCGCCCTTGCCTATGCCAAGCGCCCTGATCATGAGGACGAGGGCATCGGTGCCGCAGGCCACTCCGAGCGCGCGCTTGGCGCCCACAAATTTCGCGAACTCGGACTCGAAGGCCTCGACCTCCTTGCCAAGTATGAAGCCAGAACTTGAGAGCACGCGGCCGTAGGCCGCATCGAGCTCGGGCCGCATGGCCTCGTGGATGCGCCCAAGATTAACAAAGGGAATTTCCATTTGATCACCGCATGCTTACGCGGAGCTCGAACCCTTCACCTGCTCGTTTATGCGCTCTATCAGGTCGGTAACCACGAGGCCGAAGGATATGTCGGTTTCGGGTTTCTTCCCGCTGCCGATGCAGTCAATGAAATGCGAGGCCATGTTGGCAAGCGGCTCGCGGGACTTTATGTACGGGATTATTGTCGAGCCAGGGTTGCATTGCACTACGAAGTCCATATAGGTGGCGGGCGCCTCGAGCGGCCCCTTTATCTCCTTCTCGTGCACCTCGACCTTGCCCGCAACCCTGACGTCGTCGAATTCCGCCATCTTCCTATCGCCCAGAATCATCACCTTGCGCAGCTTCACGGGCGAGAGCGAACTCACCATGAGCGTGACCGTCAGGTCGCCGTAATCGAGATAGGCAAAGGCCTCGTCCTCCACGCCCTTTATGAAATGGCTCTTGCCCACCGCGGTCAGCCTGCGGGGCTTGGCGGCCTTTTCGCCCAACCAGTAGACGAGCATCGAGACGTCGTGGGTCATCAGGTCCTCGACGACGTTCACGTCCCGCCGCAGGAACTCGATTGCCTGCCGCTGGAACTGGAATGCGTGCAGGGTGCCCAGCTCCTGCTTGTCGAGCAGCGTTTTCAGGTAGCGCACGCTGTCCCCGTAGATGAAAGTGTAATCCACCATCAGCGTCAGTTTTTTCTCATGCGCGAGCTTCGCGAGCTCGCGTGCATCCTCCACGTTGGTGGTGACGGGCTTTTCGACAAGCACGTGCTTGCCGGCCTCGAGCGCGAGCTTGGCCAGTGCATGGTGGGTTTTGGGCGGCGTGGCGATTATGACCGCGTCCACGTCCGGCAGGACCTCTTCGAAGGAGGAAACCACTTTGATGAACGGATACTCCTCGGCCGCCCGCTCGCGCTTCTTCGCGTCCAGGTCGACGATGTAGCGGAGCTCGGCGCCCTTTGCCTTCGAGAAGTTCCTCGCGAGGTTGGGACCCCAATAACCGTAGCCCACGAGGACGAGCCTCACAGCCATGACGGGAATTCGACTCAGAAGGCTTTTATTCGTTTGGACGGCCTTGATGTAGGCATGGCTGAAGGCCCTAAAATCGCGGTCATCGGAAACGGCACGATAGCGGTCGAGTGCTGCGCCCACCTGCTGGGCCTGGGCGAGAACGTCGCGTTCATAGTCGGAGACCACAAGGACGACGGGAGGGACGGCTGGCAGAAGTCTCTCGCGAAATTCGCGCGCGGGCACGACATCCCCTTCCACCAGCCAGAGGGCATAAACGAGCAGAAGTGGTACGACTTCTTTGCAAAGGAGGCGCCGGACTTCCTGCTGTCTTTCCAATACCGGTTCATAATCAGGCGGCAGATAATCGGGAGCGCGCGAAAGCTGGCCGCGAACCTGCATTTCGCGCCCCTGCCCCGCTACCGCGGCATGTACCCTATAGCCTGGGCGCTGCTCAACGGCGAGAAGGAGTTCGGGGTCACGATACATGAGATAGACCCGGGAGTGGACTCGGGGGACATAATCGCGCAGAAGCTTTTTTCCGTCGAGGAAAGCGACACCGCGAGAACGCTTTACTTCAAGGCAGTCGAGAAAGGCGCCGAGCTTTTCCGCGAGGCGTGGCCCTCGATGCGCGGCATGAGCTTCAGACGCACCCAGCAGGACCCGGCCAAGGCGCTCTACAACCCGAAGGGCTCGATTGATTTTTCCAGGAACCGCATGGACTGGTCGCTGCCGGCCGAGAAGGCGTTCAACTTCGCGCGCGCCTTCATCTTCGTGCCCTTCCAATTGCCCACCATGATGCATGAGGGCAATGAGCTGAAGATTGTGAGGGTGAGAAAGGCGGATGCAAAAGGCGGGAGCAGGACGGGGGCGAAGCCAGGCACCGTGCTTGCGGTTTCCGACGAGGGGGCGGAGGTTGCCTGCGGTTCGGGCTCGCTGGTCGTGGCGCTCACGGACGAAGTCTCCGAGCAGGTGCTGCCGCAGTGCGAGTTCATGAAAAAATATGGAATAAGGAAGGGGGCCTCGCTAGGCTGAGCAACAGACTCAAACCTGCTTGGACTTTCTCGCTATCGTGCTTGCGCGGTATAGGGACTCGAACGTGCCAGCGTCGGTCCAGTCGCCCTTCAGAAGGTGGAAGCCCAGCTTGTCGGCCTTCACGTAGTGGTTGTTAACGTCCGTAATCTCGTACTCGCCGCGCGCGCTTGGCTTGAGCGAGCGGATGACGCTGAAAACGGATGGCGAGTAGAGATAGAGGCCGATGACCGCGTAGTTGCTCTTCGGCTTCGCGGGCTTCTCGATTATCGAGACTATTTTTTCGCCGCTGACTTCGGCCACCCCGAAGCGGTTGGCATCGGGCACGGCCTTGAGAAATACCACGGCCTCGTCCTTGCCCGCATCGAACGCGCGTATCGCGCCGCCCACGTCCTCGTCGATTATGTTGTCGCCCAGGATTACGGCGAACTTCGAGCTGCCCGCGAAATCCTCGGCCAGCGAAAGGGCCTGCGCTATGCCGCCGCTCTCGTCCTGCAGCCTGTACGTGAGCCTGCACCCGAGGTCATGGCCGCTGCCGAGCAGCTTCATGAAATCGCCCGCGCTCTCCTTGCCCGTGACTATCAGGATGTCGGTTATGCCGGCCTTCAGCAGCGTGTTGAGAGGATACAAGATCATGGGCTTGTCGTAGACAGGCAGCAGGTGCTTGTTCGTAATTTCTGTGAGGGGCCTGAGCCTCGTGCCCGCCCCGCCTGCAAGAATCACTCCGCGCATAGAATCAACCTCCACAAAATAATCACACGCCATCAGTTCGTCTTTCCTTCCTCCTCCCGCGTTTTCATCATCGCCATCATCTCGCGCCATCAGTTCGTCTTCCCCTCTTCCTCCTGCTTTTTCATCACCATCAGCCCGTGCTCCGAATTCAGAAGTTTCACGCCCGTCTCGTGCTCGGTCCTGGACACGTCGAGGCAGCCGTTCATGGGCCGGGCCGCGGCCTGGCGCAAGTCCGCTGTCTTGACGGGCGAGATCAGCGTGTCGTCCAGGCCAAAGACCTGCGCAGCCTTGAGCGCGAACTCGAACCTGCTCAGGCAGTCATTGCCCGTGACGTGCCAGAGGCCGGTCTTCTCGAGCTCCACCAGGCGCAGCAAAACTTCGGCCGCATTGTCGGCCAGCGTCGGCCCGTTGTACTGGTCGTCGACTATCTTGACCGGCTTGCGTGCGCGCAGCTCACCCAGCAGCCAGGTGACGAAATTCTTTTTCACCGGGTGCCAGCCGTAGATTACGCTCGTGCGCGCCACCAGGTTGTCCGCATCCATGCCCAGCAGCTCGCCCTCCGCAGTCGACTTGCTCTCGGCATAGACGCTCTCGGGATTCGGCTCGTCCTCGGGCTTGTACTTGCCCCGCTTCTTCCCGTCGAAAACGTAGTCTGTTGACATGAACAAATACTGCGCGCCGATTTTCTCGCATGAGGTAGCAAGGTTCAGCGAGGCATCCACATTTATGAGCCTGGCTTTTGCCGGGTCGGTCTCGCACGCGTCAACCACGTGGAAGGCAGCTGTGTTGATGACTGCTTCGGGCTTCAGCTCGCGCACGAGCCTGCTGGCAGATTCCAAGTCAGCCACGTCAAGCAGATGGCCGGGCCCGGGGTGCCAGCTCGCGCCCGTGTGGTAAGTGTAGTCCACGCTGAACTTCCCGCTGGCGCGCGCCTTCTGCACGAGCCTGTTGCCGAGCAAGCCGAGGCCGCCGATTACGAGCAAGGATTTCATCATACCACCTTCACCGCACGGATGCGGCATCCTTCTTCGAATGCACGTTCGCGAACTCGCCCGACACGAGGCAGCCAGAGAGCTTGCCGAGCTTGCTCAGCCGCGCGAACTGCGCGTCCAGCGGGCCTTTGGCCTCGAGCAGCGAGAAGATTTCGGGCTCCGCGAAGCCAGTCATTGTGGCGACCAGATGGCTCTCGCTTTTCGCTGGCTTCTCCCAGTAGCGCGTGATGAGGCTGCCGTCCATCATCACGAGCGAGCTCTTTGTCCAGGCAAAGCCGGTGCCATAATAGACTGCGAGCGTGACCGGGTTGTCCTGGCGCCTGTGGAACTTTAGCACTGTTGAAAGGTCAAAAGTGAAGTAGTGGTCGCAGGGCACGAACAGGAACGTGCCGCTTATGTGCGGCCGGGCCAGAGCGAGCGTGTGTGCGCTGCCATTGTGCTCCTTTTCCTCGACGTATTTCAGCGAGACGCCGGCCGAGGCGCCGTTCTCGAACTCGTTGAATATTGCAGCGTTCACCTTGTGCGAGCCCACAATCATGATGTCCGTGAAGCCGGCCTCGCGGAGCCTTTCGAGCGAGTGGGCGAGCAGCGGCTTGCCCTTCACAGGGATGAGCGGCCGGTAAGTGTGCGCATCCGCAGACCAGAGGCCCTCAGCAGGCCCGCCCGCCAGCACAACGGCAGTTCGCTTCGCGCCCACGCTGCGGCCTATGAGCCCCTCAATGGCCTCCGAGCGCGTGCCCTCGCCGTGCTGCGCGTCGAATTCCTTCATGAGGCCCTCGTCGAGCGAGAGCGAAACCCTGACTTTTGCCATAGTAATACTCCCGTAATACGTTTTAATACCAGGGTATTATAAACCTATGTTTCGTTACTGACTCATTGACTCGGAAGGAGGAGATGACGGGAATTGAAGTGAAAAGGAAAGGGCGGAAACGGCGCGGAGGCGATGGCGATGATCGACGGGATTGAAGTGAAGGAACTGAAGATGATAAAGGACAACCGCGGGTTCCTGATGGAAATCCTGCGCGGCAGCGACAAGATAAAATCCGACGGGCAGGGAGCCTTCGGGCAGATGTACATCAGCACGGCCTACCCTGCGGTGATAAAGGGCAAGCACATGCACAAGCTGCAGACAGACCATCTCACAGTCATCAAGGGCAGGGGAGCGATTCACCTGGAGGACCAGCGCGAGGGCAGCCCGACCAAGGGGAAGAAGGAAGTCATACTCGTGGGAGAGGACAATTGGAAGCTCGTGAAGATACCGCCGGGCATCTGGCACTCGACCGAGAATGTCGGGACAGAGGTGTGCTACTTCATCAACTACGTGACAAGGGAATACAACCACAAGGAGCCTGACGAATACCGGGGAGCGTTTGACGAGAACGAGAGGAAGATGCCCTGGAAGCCATTGATTATGGGGTAGGGAACGGGCGATGAAAAATATGCTGCGGGGTTGATGGCATGGTCGTTTTGGTAACAGGTGGTGCGGGCTATATCGGCTCGGAACTCATACGCGAGATGTCAAGGGACAAACGGTTCGCAGGAGAGACCATCCGCATATTGGACAACATGTTCCGCGAGCGCTACGTTTCGCTTTGGAACCTGCCGCGCGAGGCGCACTATGAATTCATCGAGGGCGACATAAGGAAAAAAGAGGACGTGGCAAAAGCGATGAAGGACGTGACGCTGGTCTATGACCTGGCGGGCATCACGAACGCACCCCTTTCGTTCGAGCGCGAGGAGCTCACGCGCCAGGTGAACTACGAGGGCGCGAAGGTCGTGATGGAGGCTGCCGCAAAGGCGGGTGCGGAGTTGATTTACTCATCCACGGCGAGCGTTTACGGCCCGACCAAGGGCGTGGTGGACGAGACCTACGACTGCAAGCCCGTCAGCCCCTACGGAAAATACAAGCTCATGTACGAGATGGAAATGCTGAAGGCGGCCAAGGAGGGCCGGGTGCGCGGCATGGCGCTGCGGCTCGGAACTGTTTACGGCTGGACCATCGGCATGAGGTTTGACACCGTAATCGACAGGTTCTGCTATCTTGCGAGCATAGGCATGCCGCTCACCATCTATGACTCGGCCGTGAACGAGAAGAGGCCCTACGCGCACGTGAAGGATGTGGTGCGGGGCTTCCTATTCGTGCCAGGCAGAAAGGACATGTACGGCGGGACTTACAACCTCGTGGGCCAGAACGCGGGCGTGGGCGAGGTGGTGGAGGCTATAAAGGGGTTCCTGCCGCAGGTGCAGGTAACCATAACTTCCACCCCTTCGCTCAACCAGCTTTCCTACGTGCTCGACAACGCCAAGCTCGCGAAGGCTGGCTTCAAGTGCGAGTACGGACTGAAGTCGGGAGTCAAGGATATAATCGACAAGTTCGAGGCGTTCACGCGCAGCAGTAAGAAGCAGCGGTTTCCTTAAATCCAGCTTTTAAGCCTTGTTCCAGAAGGCATAGCAGGCGATCTCATGGGTGAAGTGCTTGCAGTCCAGGTCTCGGGCTTGGAAAAATCCTACGGAAGCCACAAGGTGCTCAGGAACCTGTCGTTCGACATAAGGCAGGGCGAGATATTCGGCCTCCTGGGGCCCAACGGCGCGGGCAAGACAACGGCAATCAGGATACTTTTGAACATCATTAAGGCAGACGAAGGCGCCATTCAAATAGAGGGGGAGAAGTTCAGCGCCGTGCAGAGGGACAGGATAGGATACCTGCCGGAGGAGCGGGGCCTTTACCTTGAGCTTCGCGTGATGGACCAGCTGCTGTATTTTGCCGCGCTCAAGAATGCCGACCCGGCAAAGGCGAGGCGGAACGCGGAAATGCTGCTGGAGCGCGTGGGGCTGAAGGAGTATGCAAAGAGCAAGGTCAATGAACTGTCCAAGGGAATGCAGCAGAAGGTGCAGTTCATCTCCACCATAATCCACGACCCCGACCTCATAATACTGGACGAACCGTTCTCCGGCCTGGACCCGATAAATTCCAAGCTCATCAAGGACATGATACTGGAGCTCCGGGAGCTTGGGAAGACCGTGGTCCTGAGCACGCACCAGATGGAGCAGGTCGAGAGGATGTGCGACAGGATAGTGATGATAAACCGCGGCGACAGGGTGCTTTACGGCTCGCTGGAAGATGTCAAGGGAAATTACGGAAGGCACTCGCTCGTGGTCGGCTATGCGGGCGAGTTTCCGAAAAAGAAGATGGAGGGCGTGAAAAAGGCCGAGGTGTATGGGAACAGCGCGGAACTTGTGCTTGAAACGGGCGCCTCGCCGACTGCGGTGCTGGCCAGCCTCCTGAAGGAGAAGCTGGAAATAACGAAGTTCGAGCTTACCGAGATGTCGCTCAACGAGATTTTCATATCCATAGTGGAGGGTTCGAAATGAGCAAGCTCCTGAAAATCGCATTGCATGAATACCTGGCGCAGGTCCGGAGAAGGACGTTCCTGCTGGTCACCATCGGCATGCCCGCACTCCTGCTTTTCGTGGTGGGCATACAGATGTATGTCGCGGGCCAGGTCACGGCAAGCGAGCAGGCAGGCAACGTGGGCTTTGTGGATGGATCGGGGCTTTTCCAGTCCATTGAAGTTCCTGCGGGAATAAACCTCACATATTATGCAGGAGCGGAGCAGGCAACGGCGGCGTTGCTGGTAGGGAGCATAGACTACTACTACCTGGTCCCTGTGAATTACCTGAAAACGGGCGTGGTTGCCAGATTCTCGACAGAAAATGGATTTGCCGGAATCCTCAGCACAAGCAGCGCGAAAGGAGGGGATACCTGGATTCAGGACTCGCTTGCCAGCAAGCTCATGAAAGGGAAGCTTGACGACGAGACTGCGACCAGGGTTCTTGCGCCCGCCACGGTGGTGCCGCAAAGGCTTGATGCGAATGGAAAGCCGGTGAGCGAGAACCTGCTCCAGATTGCATTACCCATTGCTTTCGCAGTCGCGTTCCTCATAGCCATATTCATGACTTCTGGTTACCTGCTGCAGGGCATAGTTGCGGAAAAGGAGAACCGGGTCATGGAGGTCCTGCTTTCCTCGGTTTCCACGACCGACCTCATGGCGGGAAAGATAATCGGGCTGGGCGCCGCCGGGCTTACCCAAATACTGGTGTGGGCGGTTGCGGGAATCGTTTTGGTGTTGAACTTCGTGCCCGGAAGTGCCGGCGTTGGGGCGCTCTTTGCAGGAATGCCAATACCATACCTGAACCTGCTGCTCGTGCTTGTTTATTTTGTTCTCGGCTATGTGCTGTTTGCGAGCGTATATGCCAGTGTGGGCGCCATCTCGACTTCGATGCGGGAGGGGCAGCAGGTCGCCGGCTTCTTTGCGTTCCTGTCCATAATTCCGATATATTTCATACCCATAATGCTGAAAGAGCCGGACGCGCTCCTCGCCATTGCATTCTCCCTTTTCCCGTTCACGTCGCCCCTGACGATGGTAATCAGGACTTCGCTTTCAGATGTCCCGCCGCTCGAGATCCTCGCCAGTCTCGGAATCCTGATGGTAACCATAGTGGCAATAGTCTGGGCTACGGGGAAGATTTTCAAGATGGGGAGCCTGACCTATGGCAAGAGGCCCGACTTCAGGAGGATTCTGGCGGCGCTCAGGGAAGACTAATTGTTTTAAGAAGTGCTCCCGAAATCCCCGTATGAAGCTTGCAATTGTCTCCCCCTTCTCGACCAGGGCTGCGCATGGGTTCCGCATTTTCAACATAGCGAAGCAGCTGAAGCCGGCCAAGGTTATATTCCAGAAGCGAGACAGATATGGCGAGAGCGAACAGCAGTACGAGAACCAGGAGCTGCTCTGGTGGAAGAAGAGCCCCTGGCTGCTCAAGGCGCACGCGCACCAGATAGCCTGGAAGGTGCGGGACTGCGACGTCATCTATTTCTTCAAGCCCCTGCCGCTCAACTACCTGGCAGCGTGGCTCCTGAAGAACGTTTTCGGCAAGAAAATAATTTTCGACTATGACGAGTGGGAGCCCTACACACAGCGAGAGTACGTGAAAGGCACTGCCATGGGCATGAGGAACTCTGCCGTGTGTGAGATGCTTGACTGGCTGGGCAGGGCATGCGCCAACCTCTCGTGCTGCATAACCACCTCGAACAGGCGCATAAATGAAGAGATTCTGCACCACAAAAAGTGCCTGCTCATGCCGAACGGGGTGGACTACGCAGAGTATGCGCTGGATGCGAACGGGAAGGAAAGGAAGTTCGAACTGCGAAAAGAGGTGGCCTACGCTGGCTCGCTGCATTACGCCTCGCTTCTGCTGCCCTTCCTGCTGCAGGTGCCGAAAGGGTTCAAGCTTCACATTTGGGGCGAGGGAAAGGCGCGGGGCGAGATTGAGCATGCGCTGAAGCAGAAGGGCATAGACTACGAGTTCCACGGCTACGTGAAGCCCGACGAGCTCTCGCGCGAACTCAAGAAGTTCCGGGGCATTTTCCTCGCGCCCTACCTGCCCTTGCTGAACATTGCCTACAGCTCGGCCGGCAAGATGCCGCAGTACATGGCGCTCGGGCAACCCGTAATCGTGAGCAAGGTCGAGGGGCCGATGGACTTTTTGATGGGCAAGGACTGCGCCTGGCTCGTCGAGCCCGGCAAGGAGAGGAACATCGGGAAGCTGATTGAGGGCATCTATGCAGACAAGAAGGCCGCGGAGAGGAAGGCAAGGCTCGCGCAGCGGGTTGTAAAGGAAAACTTCGACTGGCGGAAGATGTGCGCGAAGCTCGAGAAGTTCATTTCCGCTTGCTGACCTCATTGAGCACGGAGTCATAGACTTTCAGGTATCCGTTCACCATCTTCTCGGGCGAGAAGTCGCGCTTGACCGTTTTCGCTGCCTCTGAACCGAGGCGGGTGCGCAGGCGCTCGTTGCTTAGGAGCTTTCCCACTTTGTCATAGTAGTCGAGCGTGTCGTACCTGTTTACGAGGTAGCCGTTTGAATTGTTGCGGATTGCGTCTGGCGCAATGCCGACCTTGAACGAGACCGCCGGCACGCCGTAGCCCATGGCCTCGAGCATGGCAAGGCCGAAGCCCTCGTAGCGCGAGGTGTTCATGTAGACGTCGCTGGCCTGGTAGAATTTCCATATCTCGTTGTGCGCGGGCTTGGCGAAAATCATCCAATCGCGCCGAAGGTTGGGGGGAATGCGCCCAATTACCAGCAACTTTGCGCCATGTTTGTGGTGCAGCCTTTCGCACACGCGCACGAGCATGTCCGTGCCTTTCGTGTAATCCCCGCGCGTCACCGTGACCAGCAGGGGAGCTTCGGCAGGCAAATGCAATGATTTCCGCAGCGCATCCTTCGGGCTTTTTTTCTTCTCGAGCATCACGGCATTGTTTACGACGGTGATTTTGTTGGGCGCAATGCCGTAGCCCCGCACCGCCTCGTTCTTAACTGCGTTCGAGACCGCGACAACTGCATCGCAGCTTTGCACGCCCTTGCACTCCATGCGCTCGATCACGTGGTGCGAGTAGGCGAGCCTGTGGGGCGCCATTGCCCTTCCCACCCGCTCGTGCAGGCCGAATGAGGAACCGTGCAGCGTGACCACGCGCGCGGGCGGCGGGCGGATGAATTGCGCCAGGTAGGAGTTGTAAGCCTGGAAGTGCACGACGTCGTATTTGTGGGCCCGGGGCTTGAGCTTCGAAAGAAGCAAAGAGTTTATGAGGAATTTTTCCGGGAAGTGCATTGTCTGGAGGACCGCGAGCTCGGAATCCGAGAGGCAGAGCAGGTCGGCCTTGTGCCCCTTCCTGCGCAGGCCCGCCATCAGGGTTTCGACCACGACCTCGACGCCCCAGTGCACGCGGGTCGGGTAGGTGTTCACCAACAGGGCGCGCATCATATCACCGATTCAATGGTTCTCTGGAGGAAGCCGCGCAGGGGCGGCCAGGACAGGATGAGGAAGAGCCAGTAGAGCGTGAAGCCGGCGTAGGCCAGCGCGAGCAGCTGCGCATCGCTGAGCTTCTTCAGCGAAGAGGAGATGTTGCTGATTTTCTCACCCATATTCGCACCCCGAACAGGCTGAATAATTTATCGCGTAAATCCTCGTGCGGCTGTTGTTGTAAACCTGGCTGAATATGGCGGAGTTGTTTATGTTGGTTTCTATCGCGTTGTCCGCGGGCTGTCCAGGAGATGCCGAGTCGGTGTCGGCCAGGAAAACGTAATCCACGCCGTGCGCGTGCAGGTAGGCCAGCGCGCCCTCCAGGCTTCCGAACTGCGTTATTTGCGAGGCCGAATAGAGCGTGCGGTCGATGTAATAGGTCAGGGGCACGTTGGCCAGCACCTTCGAGCCTGCCGGCGTCTTGCTGTTCATGTAGTTGAACCCGTCGACCACGGGGCCGTAGGCAAAGCGCATGAACTCGTCATTGCTCGGGGGCGCGAGGAAGAGGCGGAACTGCAGCGTGTTGGTTTCGTAGGAGATGCGCGCGCTCTTGAAGCCCACCGCGCCGATGGCCAGCGAGGGCGCAAGCTCGAGCAGGAGCAGCATTACGGCGAGAACTGCGATGAACTTGCGCCTGCTCTGCGAGAAGTGGTCGTAGGCATAGGCCGCGAAGAGCGCGGTTACGGGCAGGGCGAGCATGGCAAACCTGGCGCCGAGCTTGAGCAGGAAGAGTTCGGATAGCACGAATATCAGTGCGAGCCAGGCAAGCGAGAACTGCGCGGCCCAGTGACGCCCGCGGCTTTCGCGGCCGAAGTACATGAGGACGAGGCCGACGAGGCCGAAGGATATGAAGAAGGGCCCGATGCCCTGGTTCACCGCAACCATGCCGTCTAGGAAGAAGTAGGCGAGGTAGCTTGGGAAGCTGTAGGGTGCGTAGGGGTTGAAGATGTAGAAGGTCGAGGTCGGGTCAAGGTAATAGGCCGAGTTGGCCGCGAGCCAAATCACGGAGCCGGAGAGCAGCGCGCCAGCGGCAAGGCCGAGCAGGGGCACGAGCGACTGCCTGCGCTTGAAGTAGAGCGTGAGCAGCACGGCAAGCAGGCCGAAGGAAATCATGCCCGAAGGCTTGACGAGCGCGGCAAAGCCGCCCAGCGCGCCCGCGGCCACGTAGAGCGAATCGTTCCTTGGCTCGTTCAGCGAGGCTCCGCGCAGGGCGAGAAGGAGCGGGAACAGGCCTGCGAGCATGAAGAAAAGTTCCGGCAGGTTCAGGTAGACTATCTGGCTGTGCGCCAGCAGCAGGGGCGTGTTGGCGAATATCAGCAGCGTGAGCGCCGCCACCTTCCTGTCAAAGAGCCGGTGGGCAATCGAATAAACGAAGAGGCAGCTTCCGAGGAAGAAGAGGGGCGAGGCAATGCGGGCGAAAAGGTCGTTGAAGCCGTTAAGCAGGTAGAACCAGGAGATGAAAAGATGGAAGCCGTGAGGCAGCGGGTTGTAGAGTTCGAGCACGCCCTCGGCCTGCGCCAGCCGGCCTTCCTGGGCATAGAGCTGGGCGAGCGGGGCGTGGAAGGTCACGGCATCGCCGCCGTCAATCGGGAAGAACGCAGAATAGTAGAAGGCGAAGATGAACTGCAGAGCCACAACGATGAAGACCAGGGCCTCGAGCGTCGTGAGGTCTGGCAGGCCGGGCGAGTAGGAGTGCCTCGTGAAGAACTCGCCCACCTCGTCCTTTCGCGCGAGATAGGCAAGCACGCTGACAAGGAGGAGCACGAGCAGGGTGCTCCATGCGGAGAAGCCCACGGTCATGCCCAGATAGGTCATAAGCACGCCGATGAGCGCGATGGAAAATGCCATCGAGACCGCAATGCGCTCTGCACCGCTCAGTTCGTCGTGCCTGAAGAAAAGGAAGGAAACGAGGAAGCCTGGCAGGAAGTAGCCGATGATGACGGAAAAGAGGGCGATGAGGGCTTCGGGCAGCATGGTTTCACCGGTTGGTTCGCGGTTTGGAATACGAATAAAAACATATGCAAGCTATTTATAGGATATGTCGTTTTCCTGGAAAGGCAGGCACGTTCTTGTGACCGGGGCCACGGGCATTCTTGGCCCGTGGATGTGCGCTGAACTCGTGAAACGGGGCAGCAAGGTCGCGGCAATCGTGCGCGACAGCGTGCCTTCCTCGAATTTCCACCGCATGGGCCTCGAGGCCCGGACTGCGGTTGAGTCCGGAGAGCTTGAAGACCTGGCATTCGTAAGGCGCGCCATTGGGAAGCACAAGGCCGAGGTGGTTTTGCACCTGGGCGCGCAAGCCATTGTGGGCGCGGCCAACCGCTCGCCGCTTCCGACTTTCGAGGCAAACATAGGCGGGACCGTCAATGTGCTCGAGGCGTGCAGGCACGAGAAGGGCGTCAAGCGCATAGTGGTGGCGTCGAGCGACAAGGCCTATGGAGGGAGCAGGCAGCTGCCTTACAGCGAGGAGACCCGGCTCGAGGGCGAGCATCCCTACGACGTCTCGAAGTCATGCGCAGACCTGATAACGCGCTCGTTCTACGAAACTTACGGGCTGCCAGTCTGCACCACGCGCTGCGGCAACATCTATGGGGGAGGGGACCTGAACTTCAACCGCATAGTGCCCGGCACAATAAGGAGCGCGCTGAGGGGCGAGCAGCCGGTCATAAGGAGCGACGGTAAGTACGTGCGCGACTATTTCTACGTGAAAGATACTGTGGAAGGCTATCTCACGCTGGCCGAGAAGATGACCGAGCTCGGGCTGGAAGGCGAGGCGTTCAACTTCAGTTCTGGCAACCACCTGCAGGTGCTCGAGATGGTGGACAGAATCTTGGGGCTCATGGGCTCGAATCTCTCGCCGCGTGTGCTAAACGGGGCGTCGGCCGAAATAAGGGAGCAGACGCTTTCGAGCAGGAAGGCCGAGAAGGTGCTTGGCTGGAAGCCGCGCTACGGGCTTGAGAAAGGGCTTCTTGAGACAATCGCGTGGTATAAGGACTACTTTGCGGGAAAGGAGTAAGGCAACGCGTGAACAGAAGTAAGGCATCACACTTAAACTTACGGCGGAAGGATGCCGAACATCATTTGATTGGCCTTCTTGTAGGACTCGAGCGTGCCGATGTCGAGCCAATACTTCGGCTTGTAGATGTAACCCGCCAGCCTGCCCTGCTCCGCAAGGCGCGGGAAAATCGATTCCTCTACCTTCACCTTCCTCTGCGGTATCTGCTCTATTTCCTCGCGCTCCAGGACGTAATAGCCGGCGTTCGCGAGGTTGGACTTCAGGGGCGAGCTCGGTTTTTCCACGAACTTCTTCACCCTGTCGCCGTCCATTATCGCGATGCCGAAGCGGCTGGCCTCGCTTGCAGGCACGTTGAAGAGCGCCACCGTGCCGCCCGCCCCGGCCTTGCGGTGGAAGTTCACCAGAGAGTTCACGTTTATGTTCGTCACGTTGTCCCCGTAGGCGACCACGACCTGGCCCCGGATGTCCTTTTCGACCGCAATCGAGCGCAGGTCGCCGCCCGTGTCCCAGGCAAGGGTCATCACGGGCTCGATTTTCACGCTGTCGCGCGGGGTGTGCTCGAGGTAGCTCTTTATCATTTCCTGCATGTGCGAGACCGCAACGTAGATGGTGTCGATTTCCGGGCAGGTGAGGAGATTGTCTATCACGTAGTCGATTACGGGCCGGCCCGCTACCGGGAGAAGGGGCTTTGGTATTGCATAGGTCAGGGGCTTCAGCCTCTCGCCCTTGCCTGCTGCCAAGATGACTGCTTTCATACGATCACGCTGATTTTCTTCCGTTGCCCGAATACCAGCTATAGGTAAGCCGCAGTCCGCGCTCGGGCGGGACTTTCGGCTTCCAGTGCAGGAACTTCCACGCCTTCTCCATGGAAGGCACGCGCCTGCGGATGTCCTCGTAGCTCCTGCCGTAGAATTGCTCGTAAGGAATTAATCTCGGTGCGAGCTGCTTTTTCGAGCGCGAGTTGGCGAGCGAGCAGATTGTGTTGGCGAGCGAGAGAATCGTCGTCTCCTTCGTGTTTCCTATGTTTATTACCTGGCCCTCTGCGCGCCTGCCGCGCATGGCCGCGAATGTGCCGTCAACGGTGTCTGTGATGAATGTGAAGCAGCGCGTCTGCCTGCCATCGCCATGCACGAGAGGCTGCTGGCCTGCGAGCGCACGGCGCATGAAAATCCCGACCACGCCGGCATAATCATTGCCCAGCGCGCGCGGGCCGTAGGAATTGAAGTAGCGGAGTATGGCGACCGGCAGGCCGTGCTGCTTGCGATAGGCAAGGCAGAGGTGCTCGTCAAACGCCTTGCTCGTGGAATAGCACCAGCGGTCAACGCTCGTCGCGCCCAGGAGTCTTTCGCCGTCCTCGCGCAGGGGCAGGGCCGTGCTCCGACCATAGACCTCGCTCGTGGATGCGAACACGACTTTCGCGTCCTGCCTTCTCGCCTCCTCGAGCACGTTGGACGTGCCGGCGGTATTCACATGTAGGACGCGGAGGGGGTTGGTGACGTAGTGCTTTACGCCGACAACAGCGGCCATGTGCAGGATTACGTCCGCGCCTGCGCAGGCCTTGCGCATCGTGGCCGCATTGCAGACGTCGCCGCGCATGAACCTGAAGTTCCGCTTGCCCGCGTGCGAGCGCACGTTCGCGAGCTTGCCCGTGCTAAGGTCGTCAATGACAACGACTTCATTCCCGCGCTCGGCCATGAGCCGGTCCACCAAGTGCGAACCGATGTAGCCTGCGCCGCCGGTTACGAGATATTTCATGTGTATCAGACTCAAGCCCTTCCTATGCCGAGATACTTGAAGCCCGCCTTTTTTAACGCCTTCTTGTCGAGAACCTGGCGGCCCTCGACGACGAGGCGGCCGCGCATGTATTTGAAGGCCGAGAGCGGAATCTTGCCGAAAGACTTCCACTCGGTCACGAGCGCGCACGCATCCGCATCCTTCAGGGCCTCTTTCGGGGAGTTGGCGTAGAGTATGGCGCCGCCGAGCTCGCGCCGCGCATTCTCGGCCGCCTTCGGGTCATAGGCAACCACGAGCGCACCTTTTTTCACCAAAGCCCGGGCCACCTTGATTGCGGCCGAGTCCCGTATGTCGTCGGTCTCGTCCTTGAAGGCAAGGCCCAGCAGCGCAATGCGCTTGCCGCTGAGCGAGCCGAGGCCGCGCTCGAGCAGGTCGACAACGCGGAAGGGCTGGAGCTCGTTCACGCCCATCACCGCGTCCAGGATGGCAGTCCGCGAGCCCCGCTTCTTGGCCTCGTAGATGAGCGAACTCACGTCCTTCTTGAAGCACGAGCCGCCGAAGCCCGCGCCCGCGTTCAGGAAAGCGCGGCCTATGCGCCGGTCATAGCCCATGCCGTCGGCCACTTCGTAAACGTCGATTCCGAACTGCTCGCACATGTTCGCGAGCTCGTTGGCAAAGGAAATTTTAGTTGCGAGGAAGGAGTTGCTGGCGTATTTTATCATTTCGGCGGTGCGCAGGCCCGTTTTGATTAGCGGCACCTTCACGCCGGCATAGAGCCGCCCGACTGCGTCCACGTCCTTGCGTTCGTTGCCGCCCACCACGATGCGGTCGGGCTGCAGGAAATCATTGACCGCACTGCCCTCGCGCAGGAACTCGGGGTTCATGCACATGCCGAAATCCGGCGCGGCCGCCTCGCGCAGGAGCTGGTCCAGCGATTCGCTCGTGCCAGGAGGCACAGTGCTCTTCACAATCACGACGTGTCTTTTCTTTGCCTTGGATTTCCTGCTGTTAACGTGTTTGTCATGCAATGCCTTGCCGAGTTCCGAGGCCGCGCGCCGGATGATGGACAGGTCGGTGGAACCATCTTCAGCTGAGGGCGTGCCCACGCACAGGAAAGAGAAGTCCGCCTGCGTGACCGCCTCCGACAGCGAGGTCGTGGCAACCAGCGCATGGCGCTTCAGGCTGCGCTTGAGCAGCTCGTCAAGGCCCGGCTCGTAGATGGGCGACTTGCCCGCATTTATGAGCGCTACCTTGCGGTCGTCCAGGTCAACGCACCAGACGCGGTGGCCGAGTTCGGCAAAGCAGGCGCCAGTGACCAGCCCGACATAGCCCGTGCCGACCACGCACAAATCAGCCATGCAGGGCATTTGTGCAATCGCTTTTATATCTATATTCAGATAAGCACGGGCCATGGGAAAACCGGCACTTTACGCAGTTACCCTTTTCGGGATTTCGGTCGCCATCGTCTTAGTTTCGGCAATAATTTTTTTCCTGATGCCCAATACGGAATATAGCCGCGGTGCACAGGTTTGGCAGGATGCCGCCAGCTGGCTTGCGGTCTTTGCAGTCGCAATAATCTTCCTCGACTTCGCCTTTCTCTCGCACTGGGGCAGGGCCAAGCGCACGGTCAGATACGACCCGATTGAGAACCCGAAGGTCACGGTGTGCATGCCAGCCTACAACGAGGCCAGCGTGATTGGCAGGGCTGTGAGCGAGTTCAGGAAAGCCGGGATTCCGAATTTGAGCGAGGTCGTCGTGCGCGTGGCATATCCCACGACCGACGATACCGCGGCAATCGCCAAGAAGGCTGGGGCGCGCATCGTGATGGGAAAAGCGGATGAGCACGGCTACGGCTATGCGTGCATGCACGCGCTTGCCGAGGCTGCGAAAGGGCCGGGCGGAGAGGAAGGCGGCGTGAAAGGCGGTGCTGCCGGCCGGGCAAAAGGAAAACCAGATGTCGTGATTCTGTGCGAGGGCGACGGCACGTTCAGCGCAGTAGACGCCAAGAAGCTGCTGGCCTACATCGAGAATGCCGACATGGTCGTGGGCACGAGGACAGTGGTCGAGGTGCTCGACCCGGACTCGCAGGTCGACTGGTTCATAAACTGGGGCAACAAGTTCATCGCAAGGATGCTGCAGATGCGCTATTGGGGCAGGGTGAGGCTCAGCGACGTGGGCTGCACATACCGGGCCATAAGGCGCGACGCGCTCGAGCGCCTGATGCCGAAGCTGCACGACGGCGGGAACACGTTCTCGCTGCACATGCTGCTCGTGGCCCTGGACAACGGCCTGACGCTGCTCGAGGTGCCCGTGACCTTCAGGCAGAGGGTCGGGGAAAGCAAGGGCGTGGGGAACGCGAAGGTGAAGGGCTTTCTGGTCGGCCTGAGGATGCTGTGGAGCATATTCATGCACTAGGTGCTGGCTGATGGACTGGGACAGACGAGAACTCGTTGTAGTTTTTGCAATCCTGCTGATCGCGCTCTTCCTGCGCCTGCAGGACATCGACAGGCCGCTTTACGGCGATGAGGCGGACTGGTACAAGAGCGCGCTCATCATAGTGGACGGAAACCAGCAGTGGCAGAACACGTTCATACCCGACAGCCCGCCGCTGGGCAAGGCGATTTTCGTTTCCTTCTATTCTCTCGACGTGAAGAACGTGCGCTACGTGCCGCTGCTGTTCGCCATGGCCTCGCTGGTGGTGGCCTACCTGCTGGCACGGGAATATTTCGGGAAGCCGAGCGCGCTTTTCGGCCTCGCGATTCTCGCGGTCTCGGTTTACGGGGTTTTGGGCGCGCAGCAGGTCGACCGCGATGGCGGGATGCTGGCCTTCACCGCGATGCTGACTTTCTATAGTTATCTGAAATATGCCGGTTCTAGAGACTCGGGTGCAGGTGCCGGCAAGCGAAGCGGGGGTTGGCTTCTGCTGACCAGCCTCTCCTTCATCGCCTCGGTGCTCCTGCGGCTGAACATGGTCATGCTGGTCGTGCCGATTTTCGCGCTCGAATACGTGAACGGGAAAAACAAAACGAAAAAAACAGGCAAGGCCGCGCTTTGGGCGCTGGAAAGGCTCGTTCCTTTCGCAATCGCATTTGCAGTCGCGCTCGTGCTTTGGCTTTTGCTCGACAGCGCGCTCGGCCTGCCCACGATGGCAAGAACTTTCGACCATTACTTCTCTTATGCGACGAGCGCGAACCAGGACTTGACCTCCAGGCTCCTGAGAACCGTGGTTTCCGCCGGCCGCGTGATTGCAAGGCTCACGGCACCCCTGGCGCTCGCACTCTGGTTCAGTGCATGGTGGTTCTGGACGAGAAGGAAGGAGCTGGGCAAGGAAGAGAGGAACCTGCTCGTGGTCCTGTTTGCCTGGATGGGGCTCGGGGTGCTGCAGACACTGCTCGTCACGCAGGGCAACGTGCCCGCCTACTTTGCATCCATGTTCCCGGCAGTCGCGCTCGTGGTAGGCCACTTCTGCGCCAAGGCGAGGCCATTCGGTCTTGCACAGCTTGCGGCAGCCGCGGGCGCGGTGCTAGCCTATTGCGCATTGCTCATGCAGCTGGATTTCAACGAGGTCAACCTGCTGCTCCTGCCGGCCGCGGGCCTGGGCGCGTTCGTGCTCGCCGCGCTGTATTGGCTGCTTGACCGGAACCTGGCAAGGGTCACGGTCGTGCTCGTGGTGATGTCGCTGTTCGCCTCCGCATTCATGCTCACTGGCTTCCGCACTTACGACATGCTACGCTCTCAGGCAGTGGCAGATGCCTCAACCTACCTCAACTCCGTGGGTGCGCAGAAAATAGCGGAGTCGCAGGAGAGGACCCTGGACCTCTACGCAAGCGGCGGGGTGGTCCAGTACGATGCGGGGAAGTGCGTGAAAATGGATGGCAGGCCGTGCGGCCCGGAGGACAGCACGTTCCCAGCAGGATTTTACGTGGTGGATTTCCCGCTCCGGCCGCTGAACCTAGACCCGGCCATTGGCGCGCGGTTCAGGTTCAACCTTTTCGACAAGAGCGGCGTGGAGGGATGCGAGCTTGCGAGGACTTACGTTGTGAACGAGATTGTCGTGAGCGAATTCTACAAATGCTGATGGCTTTCGCAATGCTAATGGTTAATAAGCGGGCAAGAAGGAGAGAAAGCGTTGCAGGAATGAGGTGCGCAAGAGGGAAAACATATGAAAATCCTTGTGACCGGCGCCGCGGGCTTCATCGGTTCCCATCTGGTCGAGGCGCTTTTGGCGCGCCCGCTTTCTGCAGGGGCAGAAAGGGGCCCCTTTCCCGAAGGGAAAGAGGGCGGGCACGAGGTTGTGGGCTATGACAACCTGTGCTCCGGCAGGATGGAAAATCTGGCGGACGCGAGCAGGAGCAAACGTTTCTCCTTCATAAAAGGCGACATACTGGATCCTTCCAAACTGGTGCCTGCCTGCAAGGGCGTCGAGCGCATCTATCATCTGGCCGCAGACCCGCTGGTGAAGGAGAGCGCGGAAAATCCGGCCAACTCCTTTGAGCAGAACGTTGTCGGAACTTTCCGGGTGCTCGAGGCGGCGCGGCTGAAGGGCGCCAAGAGTTTCGTGCTGACTTCCAGCTCCACGGTTTACGGGGATGCAAAGGAGATTCCGACCCCGGAAACCGCACCGCTCGAGCCCGTAAGCAACTATGGCGCGAGCAAGCTGGCGGGCGAGCACTACTGCGCAGCCTATGCGCACACCTACGGCATCCGCGCTACCGCGGTCAGGTATGCCAACATTTTCGGCGAGAGGAGTGGGCACGGCGTGATGCGCGACTTCTACTTCAAGCTAAAGCGCAACCCGAAGGAGCTCGAAATCCTTGGCAATGGGAAGCAGGACAAGTCATACCTCTACGTGGAAGACGCCATCGAGGCCACGCTCCTCGCGGTCGAGAGGCAGAAGCTCGCATTTGACGCGTTCAACATCGGCAGCAGGGAGAAGCACAAGGTGGATGAGATTGCGCTGCTGATTGCGGGCATCATGCGCGCGAAGCCGAAGCTCGCGCACGGCGGCGGGGCGCGGGGCTGGGCCGGCGATGTGCCAATCATGCTTTTATCGACGAAGAAAATCGAGAGGCTGGGCTGGAGGCCGAAAGTGAAATTCGAGGATGGCGTGAAGCGCTATTTGGACTGGCTTGCCGCTAATTAGTTGCCAGCTCCTAATCCTTCAGCTTGTAGATTCGCACCGGCAGCGAGGCTCCGAACTGCGCGTTTTCAGCCTGATAGGGATAGACCTGCTCGAAGCCGTCGATGTGGCCAAGGAAGAAGCCCTGGTAGAAGACCGAGTCGTAGGCCAGGCCGGCCCTGTCCTCATAGCCCTGGCCCACCGGCGGGTAGATTACGAGGAATTGCTCGTAATTCCTGCCGTCGTTGAGCGTCGCCGACCCCTGGTCAAGAAGGAGGCCGCGGTTCTGCGTGCCGTTTTCCGCATAGGCCATTACGAGCTGGTTCTGCCCATTCTGGACGTAATTGCCCACGCAGTAGCCCGCAGGCCGTATGCTTGAGGCCGCACGTATGAGCGTGAAATTGGCCCCGCCAATGTTGCAAACGTCGGCCGGAGTGGGCTCGAGGGGCACGTAAACGCGTTCGAAGGAATGCTGGACTTCGCAGGGCGACGTGCCGACCTGGTGCGGTATGAACTGCGTCTGGTTGTTCTGCACGCACGAAAGATAGACGAGCGCGCCCCACTTCCCGATGAGGTCCTGGTCCAGGAGCAGGTATTTCGCCTGGTGCTCGCGCATCCATGCGGCCGCGTTCGCGGGCGTGTTCGAAACCAGCAGGTCAGCCATCTGCAAATCCAGATATGGATACTGGTGGTCGTTGCGCGTGACGGTCTTGCGCTGGCCGAAGAAGTTCGTCCAGTGCCCATAATCCCACCAGTGTATCACGCGGTCATTCTCGGGCACGTTGTTCCTTATCCAGTCCATGGGGTCCATCCACCATTGGGGTATGCGCGAGCAGTAGAGGTAATAGGCCTCGTTGAGCGCCGTAGCCCGCTCCCCGGACAGGAACTCGATTCCGTTCGACTGTATCACAGGGCTGAGCGCGTTGCAGTCCACTATCTGCTCGCCATTGGAAGTAGTATAGATGGCAGGATTCATGGATGCCTGCACCAAGAGAACCGACGGCCAGGCAGTAAGCAGCACGAGCGCACAGCCGATGGCGAATGCGCCGTTCTCGAAAAACGCCTTCCGCTTCTCGTCCTTGGTCGTCTCCTGCAGCAGGCGCACGAAGCCGGCGAGCAGGACCACGAAGCCGATTATCACCGCGGCCGCGAGCTGAAGCACGTATTTTATCTTGCCCAGGCCGACCCAGACCACGGGCAGCACCATGAATGCGAAGAGCAGGGAGTATTTCGAGTCGCGGTACCAGGCAAGATACAGTGCGGCCAGCGCAGGAAGCAGGAGCAAAATCATGCCGTTCTGGCCCGAGAGCAGGCCCGCGTCAAACAGCCACTTGAAAGGCGTGCCCAGGGGCCCGAGCGCGGCCACGAAATCATTTCCCGTGCCGCCCTCCTCTGCCACGGTGTTTGCAAGCGGGTCGTTGGGCACTGCCTGCGAGGCCGCGCTCTGCACGTAGCCAAGAACGGATTGACCGACCGCAGGTATTGGGCCTATCTGTGGGATGAACAGTGCGAGCACAGCAAGGCCGAGCAAAAGCGCCAGGTAATTGGTCTTGTCGGCTTCCAGGTCAACGAGCTTGGACAACTCTATCAGGTAGACTGGAAATAGCAGGACTTTTTCGTGCACCTGCCACTCGCGCTTGTGGCTGAGCTTGTCGGCGATGGCCCAGAGAGCGAAGTAGAAGTAAAGCGCGCCGATCAGAGGAATTATGTCCGTCGGAATGTAGGGCGAGGTGGCAAACAGTGAAAGCAGTATTTGGGCAGCCACGCCAAAGGCAATGATGATCGCGTTCGTCTCCAGGAACTTCCAGCTCATCCTGCCCTTCAGGTAATCGATGATGCCCTGAACCGTTATGTAGCCGGCCATGAGCAGGTAGGCCTGCACATCGGATTTCGAGCCCAGCGTGAGCGAGGCCAGCGCAATTCCGGCCAAAATGGCCGCGCGCCGGTTTTGCCTGCTTATGGCAAGCACATAGGCGGCGTAGAAGAAGAAGGCGCCGAAGACGCCCCAGGGCGTCTGCTCCTGCTCGCCGGCAGCCAGCTTTTCTATCAGCCTGGGCGCAAAGGCAATCAGGCCTGCGGCTATGACGCCCATTTTACGCCCGTAGGGCTCGGCAAGAAGCAGGAAGGCAAAGAAAACAGTGGCAGCCGCGACCGCCGGCGGATAAATGCTCTGGGCAAAGTAGAGAGAGTAGAGGTCAAAGGGCTTGCCGCCGGAATAGATGGAATACCACTCGGCGCCCAGGTAGTTGGAAAGCGGAGGGACGCGGTGGGAGGTCGGGTTCGGATACCAGGCAAGGTCGTCGAACTGCGGAATCGCGCCCTGCTGCACTATGAACTGCGTGGCGCGCGTGTAGTAATACGGGTCGAACTCGTAGAAGTACGGGCCCGCGTTTGTCGGGAACGCGCTTTGCAGCCGGATGTAGAATGCGAAGAGCATGAAGAGAAGGACTATGACCCACTGCCAGTCCTTGCTCAAGCTGAACTTGAATTCGAGCGGAAACACTTTCTCGGTGAAGCAGAGCACGAGGCCCAGGATGCTGAGCAGCAGGGTGTTCAGCAGGAAAAGCTCGTAGGAATACAGGATGCCGAAGAAAGATTCAAACATGAGCAGGAAAGGAGGTATGATGAGGCCCAGCGCAAAGCCCACGCCCAGCGCCTCGGGCACGCCCATCTTCAGCTTTTTCAGCAGGGGCAGGGCGAGCAGGAAGCCAGGAATCAGGATGGAAAGTAACGCAGGTATGCCTGCAAATAGGAAGTCCTGAAAAGCCATCCTCTCACTCAGGCGTATTTTCGCAGTAAAGTTATTAATAACGCCTTTTGCGAAGTCAAGGCGTGCGAGTTTCCATCGTGGGTGCCGGCCCCGCAGGATGCGCCGCCGGTGCGCGGGCCGCGGAGCTGGGCAGCCGCGTGCGCATTTACGAGGAGCACAAGGTCGTGGGCGAGCCCGTGGCCTGCTCGAGCATAGTCTCGAGAAAGGGCCTCGAGGCCTGCGGCGTGCCCTACGAGCCCGTGACCTTTAACCGCCTCAGGGGTGCCATCATCCACCTGCCGAACGACATAGTTCTGCGCGTGAAGGCAAGGCACGACGTGGCGAATGTCTTCGACAGGGCGAAATACGACAAGCTGTGCGCGAAGAAGGCCGAGAAGGCGGGCGCCGAGATAGTGGTCAACAGCAAATGCGGGGTGCGCGAGCTGAAAAAACTCGCGGGCGAGGGCGCGCTGATTGGCGCTGACGGCTATTACTCGCTGACGGCGAAGACCTTCGGCTTCCCGCCCATCAGCGACTACGTATTCTGCTACCAGGAGGAGCGCGAGGACGCGCATTTCGAGGACCACGAAAGCGTGCACGTGTTCGTTTCCGGCTCGCTGCTGCCGGGCTTCTTCGGCTGGGCCATCCCGCTCGGCAAGGACAGGGCGCGGGTCGGGTGCGGGGTCGGCATGGGTCACAACGCGAAAGAGGCTTGGGTGAAATTGATCTAGCATGAGAAGGTCCTGCAGGAGGTGCTCGACGGCACGAGCGTGATGAGCAGGCTGGGCGGCGTGATTCCGGGCCGCGTGAGATACCAGACCGTGGAGCGCAAGGTCATGCTCGTCGGGGACGCGGCAGGGCAGACCAAGGCGACTACCGGTGGGGGCATTTATTTCGGCAGCATGTGCGGCAGGCTCGCGGGCGAGATTGCGGCGCGGGCGAAGAGGGAGGACGAGCTTGCGGAATATGAGAAAGAGTGGCGGGCGCGCTATGGGCGGGACCTGATGCTGCACAGGCGCCTGCGCGATTTCGCGGACAACATGGATGACGGGCAGTTGGCCGCCTATGCGACCATTGCCAGGGGCCTCGGGGCCGAGCACTTCCTTGCTGCGCACGGGGACATGGACTCGCCCGATGCCATGCTGGCGAGCTTCAAGAAAAGCAACCCCCTCGCGCACCTGGTTACGAGGCTGTTCGGCTAGGGCGCGGGCCGCACAGCGTTATTAATTTTTTCACAGGTATGGAAGGATTGAGGAAAGATTGAAGACGAGATGGAAGTGCAGGAGTTTGAAGGCAGGACGGAAGTGTAGGGGTTTTGAAGGCGCGATGAAAGTGCAGGGATTCGAAGACGTGATGGAATGGCATTTGCCCGGCCAAAGCACATTGCGGTGATACCCGATGGCAACCGCAGGTGGGCGCGCAAGCACGGAAAGAGCCCGGTCGAGGGCCACGAGGCAGGCATAGACAACCTGGGCAACCTGCTCAAATGGTGCAGGGAGTTCGGGGTCAGGGAGTGCACGGCATGGGGCTTTTCGACCGAGAATTTTGACAGGCCGCCGAGCGAAGTCTATGGCCTCATGAAGCTATTCGAGAAGAAGCTGCGCGAGTTCGAGAAGAATGACGACTTGCGCAAAAATAAAATCCGGGTGTGCGTGCTTGGGGATTTGGGCAGATTTCCTTCGGGACTTCGCAATAAGATAATGGAGCTGGAAAAAAGCACGGAGAAGCACGACAAGTATCGCTTCAACGTCCTGCTCAGCTATGGCGGGAGGAAGGAGCTCCTGGATGCGGTCAACCGCGCGCTTGCGGGCGGGGCGCGCCATGTGGATGATGCATCGTTCCGCAAATTGCTCTGGACCGGCGCGCTTTCGTCAGACCCCGACCTCGTAATCCGCACCGCGGGCGAGAGCAGGACCTCGGGCTTCCTGCCCTGGCAGAGCGCCTACAGCGAATATTACTTCTCCAAGAAGCTGTGGCCGGATTTCGGGCGCGCGGATTTCGTGAGTGCGCTGAGGGATTACTCGAAGAGAAAAAGGAGATTCGGGAAATGAGTGCGGGCGGAAGGAACGATAGGAAGAGAAGGTTCGGAGGATGACTCTGCGGCAGAGATAAACTATTGGTTTAGCTGGAAGAAACGGAACTGCAAAAAGGGCCTGGAGCGAACGTGAGACCGTGGGAAAACTCTACAACAAAAGAAGCCGCGCGGTTCTTGCGAACTCGCTGGACGTGGCGGACTCGTTTTTCGCAAGGGCGCGCGGCCTGATGTTCAAAAGCGAAGTGCGCCGGCCCCTGCTCTTCGTCTTCGACGAGGGAAAGGCGAAAAGCAGGCAGGCGTGCGCCATCCACGCGCTCTTCGTTTTCTTTTCATTCTCGGCGATTTATTTGGATGCGGCAAAACGGGTTGTGGACGTGCGCGTCTGCGACCCGTTCTTTTCGTTTGTCGTGCCGAAGAAGAGGAGCGCCTACCTGATAGAAGGCACGCCTGCGCTCGCGGGCAAGGTGCGCGTGGGCGATGTGCTGGAGTTCTGAGGGCAGGCGGGGCAGAGGCGGGCGCAGGGAAAAGTGCCGGGGTTTTGACGCAAAGGGATGTGAAAAATGGGCTCTTACGAGGAAAGAAAAGTAAGGGTGCCGGCAAAACCCAAGCAACGCGAGGAGCAACTCGGTTGGGAGATTGGCAATTGGAAGTGCGATTACCGCGTGGGCATGCCGGGCTTGAGCGAGGAAGAGAAGGAAGCGGTTGCGGAGCTGACTGAAAAATTCAGGGACGAGTCAAGGCACGCGGAGATTGAGGGCAAGGAAGATGTGAGGCGCGAGATGGGGCGCCTGCTTGCCGGCTATTGCGCCGAGAACGGAATTGAGATGGAAAAGGCGCAGGCAGACTATTTGCTCCGCGTTGCGGTTGCGCACGTCTATGGATTTTCCGCGCTCGATGAGCTTCTTTCAGACCCGGAACTGGAGGAGATTGCGGTCACGGGCGTCGGCGTGCCGGTGTTCGTCTACCGGCGCGGTAGGGGCTGGCTGAAGACCAACTGCGCGTTCGGGAGCGGCGAGGCGCTTGTCGACGTGATGAACAAGATGGCAAGGGGCATCGGCCGGCGCATCACGTTGCAGAGCCCGCGGCTGAACGCGGTTCTGCCGGACGGCTCGCGCCTGCACGCGTCGATTCCGCCGATTTCGAATTACGAACTCACGATACGCAAGTTTCGCCGCAATCCGATTCACGTTGCAGACCTCATCGCCTATCGCACGTTCTCGGCCGAGGCGCTCGCATTTCTTTGGCTGGCGATGCAGGCCGATGCCTCGCTCATGATCGCGGGCAATACCGCGAGCGGAAAGACTAGCACGCTCAATGCGCTTTTTCAGTTCGTGCCGCTCTCCGAACGCGTGCTCGTTACCGAGGAAACTCCCGAGATAAACGTGCCGCACGAGCACCAGGTGAAGCTGCTGGCGAGCGCGGAGCTGGGCGTGCCGATGAAGGAGCTGGTGGCTGACTCGCTCAGGATGAGGCCCGACCGCGTGATTGTGGGCGAGGCGCGCACCGCCGAGGAAGTGGGCGCGCTGCTCGAAACCATAACGAGCGGCCAGGCGCGGGGCTCCTACGCAACGTTCCATGCGCAGAGCGGCCGCGAGGTGCTGGTGCGCATGCGCTCGCTTGGCGCACTGCCGATCGACCTGCAGTCGCTTGACCTCATCGTAGTGCAGAGGCGCATGATGCGCTATGACCTGAAGGAGAGGAAGGGGCAGGAGGTGCGGCGATGCACGGAGATAAACGAGGTGGTGCCGCCGGCAAACATGGGCGATGAGGCAAAACTGCCCGGGCTGCGCATGCTTTTCAAATACAACGCAAGTAGCGATAGCGTCGTGCCAGCCGCAAATAGTTGGAATGGCAGCGCACTCGCCAGGCGCGCGTGCGAAAGTCTCGGCATCTCGATAAAAGAATTCGGAACCGAACTCGCCCGGCGGGCGGAATTCCTCTCAGGACTCGAGGCCTCGCTGCCGTTTGGCGAGGTGACGAGGGAGATTCAACGGTTCTCGTTTGCAGACTATGAAGAGGCGGCGTCCAAGCCGGTCGGCGCCCCACTGGGCGTGCCGTTCTTCAATTCTGTGTTCGAGTAGGCCTGCCCACGGTTTTTTAACCTTGTTAACCGTAAAGTAGGGTGAACCTTCGTAAGGGAGGGTTACACGCATTCCGCCCGCGAGGCGGAATGGTGCCCCTTTCTCGGTGCGCCGAGAAAGCGGGACGTAAGGGAACTGTAGGTTCCCTGTGGCCTAGGTAACTCAGCTTGGTTTAGAGTGCCAGACTCATAATCTCCCTTCCGCCTTGCGGACGGGCTCAAAATGGCACGAAAGTCAGTTGAGAAATCTGGAAGTCGCGAGTTCAAAAATAAGGGGGCACGACGCGTCGCCCCCTTATCAGCTCCCTACGGGGCTTTGAAAATCTCGCCCTAGGCATTTGCAGGAACGGAGAAGAAAGGCTTAAATTAGGCAAAAGGCATAGGTTAACCTGGTTCTGCTAGAGGGATTGAATTGGGCATCATGAAATGGGAGCCGCAAGTGCCACTCATCGCCCTGGCGAAAGCGCCGCAAAACGGCGCGGTGCCCGGCAGGGCGCTCGACATGAACCGGCTCGTCGGCGGAGTCATATACGCGCGCTATTTGCAGGACGTGAAAGAACGCAGTGAGATTGATTTGGAAAAGGGCAACGGCGCGAAGGTCAATAGAGGAATTGAGAAGGGATGGAAAAACCTCGCAACAACGTTTCTCGATCAGAAGACAAGAATACTGGAAATCTTCGAGATGCTGACCAGGTTTGAAGCTCACCGGAGGATGACCGGAGGGCAGCCGTGGCGGTTCGAGGAAGACGCCAGTCGGCGTGCAGGCGAACTCCTACGCGAATGGGGGGTGACGGACGTCGGGGCGTTCAGGCTGATGGAAAAAATCATTGCGGAACGGTGCCTCATGTCGACGATTTTTGCTGAAGGCGGGAACATTAGGAAAACTATTGATGAATCGATAGCGCTGTATGGAGCAGTGATATTCACTTACAGGATTGGCCAGGCAATAGCGAAAATGTCGGATTGGGAGTGCAACAATTGCATTGAGACAGAGTTGAAGGCCGTGAAGGCAGAACTGGCGCACGTAAACTGCGCCGAGCTTCAGCCGCCCGACGTGTTCGCAATGTTTCTTTCGGGAGAACTGAAACTGCCGCGCGGAAAGGAAGGCTGATTGAAATAGGATGTGGAGCGATAGGCAATAGTCCGCCTTCAGTACTTGCAGCATTTGACTAAGCGGCCTAACGGCCTTGCACCACGCACACCGCTCTTTCGCCGGCGCGTTTCACCCCGCCTCCTTCGCTCGGTTTCCCTCATCGCATTCCGGATTTGGGTATCGTTTCTGTTCCGGCTAAGGCCCTTGAAGCCATTTCGAGCTCTTGTGGTGGGCGGAACTTCCTCAGAAAAGAACCCCTGCATGGTTCCTTTCGGAACCCGCTGGAATTCCCTCCGTAAGCTGCTGCCTACCGCTCCGAAATAATTAGGAAGCCGGGATTTAAATAGCCCGCACATGCACGCATTTAAATTAAGTTTAAGGCATAAATGCTGCTGGTAGGGAGGGGTAAAATGCAGAAGCCGCAAACCACTGGAAAAATTTCTGTAATTGCCAGGGAAGCAGTGACTTGGACGCTGATGGGAGTTCTTGCAACGGGTATTTTTGCAGGCGCAGGGTGCTCGCCCAGGGGAAGAGATGCCGGGGAATCCGGGGGACGCGCAGTTTTGACTTCTCAACTGTTCGGGATGACGGATATCCAGAAACGAGAGGCGCGAACGGGAGAGAACCCGGCTGCAGGCGCGGTGCCAGTTTTCATAACATTGAGCCAGGATAGATTTATGGGCGTTCAGATAGACGGCATAGAGGTAGGCGGCATTAACAATGCGAACCTCACCAGAGCGGGCGGCAGCTACGGGTTGGGCGTCGGCGGCTCACAGCAAACTGGAAGTGGTGGAATCACCATTGTGAAAAAAGGCTCGGCGCAAATCGCGATCTTGATTCCAGACCCGGCCACGATGACTCCTGACAAGGACGGTTTCGTCACCATGACCGTGCATTTTTTGGGGAAGAACGCGGCTGGGGAAACAATAAGCGATACTGCAACCCTGAGGCTTCCCGCGGACTTCGCCAAGTAATTACGAGCCTGCGCCTGGCGCGCCAGGCATGCCGCCGCCCGGCATCCCGGGGAATCCGCCTTTCATCATCTTCTCCATCTGCCTGCGGAAGCCCCGGTTCCGCTTGAACTGGGTCATCATTTTCTGCACTTTCTCGAACTGCGAAAGCAGGTCGCGCACTTCCTCGGGCTTCCTGCCGCTGCCACGCGCAATGCGCTCCATCCTGCTCCTGCTCTTCTTCAGCAGGCTCGCGTCGTCCCGCTCGGCCGGCGTCATGGAGTTGATGATTACCTCGTAGGCCTTTAGCTTGTCCTCGCTCTGCTCGACCATCTCCTTAGGGATGTCGGGCGCGCCGAGCATCTGGAAAATGCCCTTGAGGGGGCCCATCTTCTTCGCGGCCTTCAGCTGCTCGTAGAAAGTCTTGATTGTGAGCTTCTCCTCCATCAGCGCCTTCTCGTCCACCTGCACGCCCGCACCCGCCTCCTTCACCTTTTCCATCAGCGCCTCTAGGTCAGGGAAGCCGAGCAGCCTGCCCACGAACTTCTTGGCGTCAAACAGCTCCAAATCATCCTGCTTCTCGCCCACGCCGATGAACGCGACCTTCGTGCCGCTGGCCGCGACAGCGCTGAGCGCGCCGCCGCCCTTTCCAGAGCCGTCCATCTTCGTGATTATGACACCGGTCAGGCCCACGGCATTGTTGAACTCTTCGGCCTGCCGCTTGGCCACCTGTCCTATGTCCGCGTTTATAACGAGCAGCTTCTCGTCGGCCCTGAACTCATCGTTGATTTTCTTCAGCTCGGAATTCAACTCATCATCGAACGCGCTCCTGCCCGCGGAATCTAGAATCAACACGTCCTCCTTGGCTTGCGCAAGCGCCTCGCGCGCTATGCGCGATGCGTCGGTTTCTCCCTTCTTGCCGTAGAAGCGCGCGCCCGCGCGCTCGGCCACCTGCTGCAGCTGCTCGTAGGCAGCCGGCCTTGCCACGTCGCAGCAGATGACGCCCACGCTCAGGCCTTTCTTCTTGAAGAAGTGCGCAAGCTTGCCGGCAGTGGTCGTTTTGCCGCTGCCGAACAGCCCCAGCAGCATGATTTTCTGCTTTGCAATCTTGGGCTCGTGCTTTTCGCCCAGCATGGCGGCCAATTCTTCGTAGACCACTTTCACGACGTGCTCGCGGCCGCCCACGCCCCTGAGCGCCTTCTCGTCCAGGGCGCGCTTCTCGATGCGCTTGCTCAGCTCGCTCACGAGCGAGACGTTCACGTCGCCCATGATGAGCACTCGCTGGATTTCCTTCACGGTCTCGCGCACGACCCGCTCGTCCACTAGCGCCGCTCCGGTGAGTTTCTTGAGGGCCCGCCTGAGGCCTGCGCCAAGGTCCATGGTTTGCTTTTGCGCGGGAAAGGATAAAAAGCGTGGGAAGCGCGCGCATTTGCGCCTTGCTTTGAAGATTACCCGTTTTTGGGTAATTACATTTAAATAAGTGGCCAGCGCAGGATTGCCCATGAAATCCTACGAGCTTTCGGCACTGGCCATGCTTTCGGCCATCGCGGTCGTATTCCAGCTTTTGAACAACATCGTCGGCGTGCCGACTGCATTCGGCATGACCATAGACCTGGTGGGCGTGCCGGCCATTCTCGCGCTCTTCATCTTCGGCTTCGAAGCCGCACTCTACGTCGCCGCAGTCACGGCGCTCGCCATAACGTTCATTGCACCCACCACCTGGCTGGGCGCAAGCATGAAGTTCGCGGGCACCATACCCTTTGTCATGGTGGCGGCCTTCCTCGCCTTTGCGCGGGGCAGGAACGTCATTGCCATAGGACTGGGAGGCATGGGCATCGCGGCCTGCGCGACCCTGCTCTTTTTCGTGGCGACGGGCCACACGGGGGTGCTGATAAGGGGTGCCGGGATTGCGGGGCCGCTTGCGCTCGGCCTTCTTCCGATAGCAGTCCTGTTCCTGCTCGCCCTCGGCATGGCGACCCTCTGGAGCCACTACGTGGGCAAGCTCAACTTCCACGTGTTCTCGGACTGGCGCATATTCGGGGTGGCGCTCGTGCTTTCGATCATCGTGCGAGGCATCGTGCTGACGGTGGCCAACTATTATTATGCCCTGCCAGTGTTTTACGGAATGAGTTCCGAGCAGGCAATGGCAACCATCCCGTGGTGGCTGATTTTCGGCGCCAACGCGGTGCAGAGCGTTGTGGAGTGCACGGCGGCGTGGGTGCTGGCCTACAAATACAGGCTGGCGAAATACGGCCTCAGGTAGACTGACGGGGAAGGTGGATGCATGGCTGCTGCAATCGAATTGCGAGGGGTATCCTTCGCTTATTACGAAAAAACCGTGCTGCGCGGCATTGACCTGACCGTAAGGCAGGGCGAGTTTGTCGCGCTCATGGGTCCGATAGCCTGCGGCAAGACCACGCTGCTCACAGTCATGAACGGCCTCATACCGCACGTCGTGAAGGGAAGTTTCGGAGGCACCGCGAAGCTGGTGGGCAACGACACGCGCACCACCCCGCTGAGGGAACTCGCTCGCCACGCGGGATTTCTTTTCCAGGAGCCGGACAGCCAGATTTTCTCGTTGAGCGTGCAGGACGAGGTGGAGTTCGCGCTGCGGAATTTCGGCGTGAAGGAAGCGGAGCGAAAGAAGCTCGTGGAGCAGACACTGGCAGAACTGTCGCTCAGCAATCTTGCGGATGCCGACCCGCGCGAGCTTTCGCAGGGCCAGAAGCAGAAGGTGGCGCTGGCCAGCGTGCTGGCCTACGGGCCCGAGGTGCTGCTGCTGGACGAGCCGGCCGCGAGCCTGGACCACTACAGCTCCGAGGAAATCTACGACGTGGTGAAAGGGCTGAACAGGAAAGGCAAGACCGTGGTCGTGGTCGAGCATGACACTGAGCTGATTGTGGACCGCGCCGACCGGCTGGTGGTCATGAACGAGGGAAGACTCGTTGCCGATGGCAAATTCGAGGAAGTTTTCGGCAAGAAAACCACGGGGCTTGGGATAAAGGAGCCGTGCTTCTCGCGCATTGCGCATGAGTTGGGCGTGCAGGTGAGGAGCGAAAGGGAGTTCGTTGAGCACCTGAAGGGGCATGGTGCGGGCGCAGCATCAAAGAGTGAAAGTAGGGGTGCAAAGGGAACGCGGAAGTCGCCCTGGAGCGACGCAACGTAGAGGGAGCCACATGCTGCAGTATTTGAAACAGAAATCGTTCTTGCACGCGCTTGACCCGAGGATAAAACTAGCGCTCCTCATCCTGCTGAATGTGGCCCTGTTTGCCACCAACATGCTGGGCGCGATTTCGTTTTTGCTGGTCCTCATCTTTGCATTTTACCTGCTGGCGCGCATAAGCCCGATACAGGGCGCGGGCGAGCTGGGCGCGGTCTGGCTGTTCGTGCTGCTGCCGCTGCTGTTCGCCCTGCTGGGAGGCGAGGCTCTCGACGCGGCAATCAGGGCAACCCTGAGGCTGGTCACGGTTTCCATGTCAGCGGTGCTGTTCATCTATACGACCAGGCAGAGGGACATTGCCTCGGCGCTCGTGTTCTTCAAGGTTCCCGCCACCCTGGCGCTGATGCTCACCATGGCCTTCAGGTTCGTGCCGGTTTTCCAGGACGAGGTGCAGCGCGTGCAGGCTGCGCAGATGGCGCGGGGCTACACGCGGAGCTGGCTGGTTTTCCCGATCCTGGTGCCCGTGCTCCACCGCGCCTTTGCGCGGGCGCGGGCGCTAGGAATGTCGATGGATGCCCGGGGCTTCGAACCTGGAAGGGGAATTATTTAGGCGACTCGGGCAGATCTTGGCAGCTATTTAGGGAACTCTGCCGGCACTTTGCCCTCGATGACGAAGGCGCGTATCTCGGGCCCGTCGAACCAATCGCGAACATATATGCAGTGATCGGCAGACCCAAATTTGGTGTAAACTCCGCGCGTGAAGGGACCGGAGAAGGAAGAAGACACATTGTGATAGGAAGGGTCCTTGCGCTGGAGATAAAGCAGGCTCTTTTTGGGGGACTGCAGGGTGCCGTTGGAAATGTCCAAATGGTCTTCCCCGTGCGGCACGTAGTGAGGGTTGTCATCGGCCCGGTAGGTCCCGTTCTCGCCCGGCCAGTCTTTGAAAAAGGTGAAACAGCGGTCTTCGGGTATGCAATACTGATACTTGCTGGGCGTGATTTCCTCGAGGTCAATCACGGGTTCATATAGGGTTGCGCCTCCGGGGTTTGTCTTGAGCCACCCGCAATCCACAGTAACGGCGCCGGTTGTTGGTTTTTTCAGGAGGCTCCAGGCGCGGGCGATGCCGGGAGGAAGCACCAGGTAGGATATCGAGGAAGAGTAGCGGGCATGGTAAGTCAGCACCGACTCGCCTTCCATGATTTCGGGAACCCCGCAGAAAAGGAAGGTGCCGACCACGAACTTGTTTTTTTTATCGAGGCTCTGCAACAGGGGAGACGGCCCGCCGGAATTGAGGAGCTTGTGCATGAAGGAATTCGTGGCCATCGTCCAGCCATTGTCGTTTATGGTGTTCAGCAAGGTTGGCAGATTGCGGGCAGTCATGAGTTTCATGCCTGGCAGTGGACCGGTAGAAGTGGATGCAGGTAGTTGAGCGGTCATTGCCATAGCGTCACGTTCCTGCATGAAACTATGCATTCCAAGGTTTTTAAATTAGATTCTCGACCCTGCGGTTTATCTCCCGTGCCCTTTTCGCCGTGACGGTGAAGTTCTTTTCCTTCTCGCCGAGCTCGTCCAGATGGAGGAAATACCAGCCTTCGCGAGAGAGGTGCCAGGCAATCATGGTCGTCATGCCCGTATTTTCAGACCAGTGGCGCAACTCGGCGAACTTCGACTTCTCGATGCCCAGGCTGCCCTTGTCCCAGGCCTTGCACTCGAACCCGTACTGCTTGCCGCGCATGAAGAGCAGGATGTCGGGGGAGGGAGTGCCCACGCCGGAGCCGGCTGAGCGGATGACGGAGTAGCCCTTCTGCTGGAAGATGTCGATGAGCTCGCGCTCGTAACGCGAGCCTTTCCTGTATGTGCCAAAAACCATGCAATGCGACCCCGTAGCTTGTGTATAGGACTATGTAGGCAAGTTTATTAACCTCGGACGGGCCAAAATTATCGGAAGGTGTTTGGTGAGAAAATCAAATATCAGCGGGCGTTGCTGGGAACTTCTGGTGTCGAGGCAAGGGAACTCCTCGAAGTAGCTGAAGCCTTGCACGACGAGTGTCTCACGGAAGGACCAGTCAAATTCTTGAGAAAGTCTGTTGGCCCGATAGCTTCCGGCACGGTAGCGGGGCCAGGACAGGCGAGGCTGGTGGAGAAGCAGTTCGGCATTGTCACGCCAGTGCCCGAGCTGGACGAGGTCATCGAGCGCACGCGGCGGGCAAAGGACCTTCCGGGCAAGAAGAAGAAACGGGAGCTCCAGCTTCTGCTCGCCCTGAAGAGCAGGAACGAACCCTGTTCGATTGAAATCCGGCACGAGGCGGAGCGTCTCAGACTGCCTGCATCTGCGCTGAGGAGTATAGAGGCGGGCAAGCTGGTGCGGGCAGGAGAAAACCGCCGCCCGAGCCGTATGAGGATTTAGAGTGGAGGAAGGCGCAGCGGAGGCACCGGCAAGAGCCGGCCAGACCGGCCGTTCTGGCGACGTTCCTCATCCGCTGATTCGGGGTGCGCGAGGCGCCGTGCTCCCTGCGATGGGCAGGTTTATAAGAGTTGGCTGCCCAGACTACACCATGAAGACAGATATCCGAGTGGGCGAAGTGATGACCCGCGGAGTGGTGACGCTGGAAGCCGATGAGAGCGTCTACGAGGCAGCTAAGGCGATGAAGAAAAACGCCATCGGCTCCGTCGTGATAGTCCGCAAGGGCAAGGCCATAGGAATAATCACCGAGCGAGACATCGTGCTAAAGGTCGTGATGACCGGCAAGAATGCGAAGAAAACGCAGGTCGGGACTGCGATGAGCCGCCCGCTCAAGACAACTACAGTAAGCAGCACATTAGCGGAGGTCGCGGAAAGGCTGAAGAATTTGCAAATCAAGCGCCTGCCGGTGGTGGACGAAAGGGGCCGCCTGGTCGGCATGATTACCGATGATGACTTGGTCAGGATATATCCGGGACTGATAGATGTGTTGCTTGAGGAGGCAGAGATACAAAAATTTGGGAAAAACGAGGAATTCACTGGAACGTGCGAGAAGTGTGGCGTTTACTCAGAGGAGCTTGCCCGCGAAGGCAACAAGCTCCTGTGCGAAGAGTGCCGGGAAGAGGAAGAGGTTTAGGAAAAACGCAGGAATATAAAGCCCGGGCACCCTAAATCAGTTCGCTGTGCGTGGATGGCTGCGGGAGCACCAAGCGAGCGTTGAACGCCAGTCAACAGCGCACAGCACATTTACGCTTTTTCCCGCGTTCCAAGGCATTCCTGATTGAGTGGTTACTGTGCGTGCAAAAAGCCCGGAGCAGGGCAGACTCGAAAGGAAGGAAAAGCTGCTCGCGCGCCTGCTGGAAAAACTGGACGAATCGGTGGTGATTGTAGAGGGGAAAAAAGACGTTAGGGCGCTGAGGAACATCGGCGTGAAGGGAAGGCTGGTGGAGGCGAGCGGAAGGGTGAAGGGAATCTGCTCTCGCCTGCGCGGAAGCGGCGGACGGGAGGGGGATGCTGCTTCGGGCCCCGGCACCGATGTGGAATCGGCCGTGATACTTACGGACAACGATGAGGCCGGCAGGGAGCTGGCAGAGATGCTCGCAAGCGAGCTGGAGGGGTGCGGAGTAAAACCCGACCTCCAGACCCGGCGGGATTTGAGGTATGTTCTCGGCTTCATGTGCGTGGAGGAAGTGCCCCGCAAGCTCGAGGAGTTCAGGGAGAAAGTCAGGATGAGAATCGGGATCTGAAGCAACCGTGATGTTTGAAAAAAAAATGAAATGGATTTGGGTGATTCAAATGGGAAAAACATACATAGACACCGTGAAGTACGTGGTGCACGCTGACCTGGAAATCGGCGGCATGGTGGAGAAGCCAGACGTCGTGGGCGCTCTCTTCGGCCAGACCGAGGGCCTGCTGGGCGACGAGCTGGACCTGCGCGAACTCCAGAAGAACGGCAGGATAGGAAGGATAGAGGTGGACCTGCACCCGCGCGCAGGAAAGAGCCAGGGCAAGATTCAGCTGCCTTCGAGCCTGGACATGGTCGAGACATGCATACTCGCCGCGGCGCTCGAGACCGTGGACCGCGTCGGGCCATACACGGCAGCGATAAAGGTCGAGAAAATAGAGGACACACGCAACGTCAAGAGGCGCACCGTCGTTGACAGGGCCAAGTTCCTGCTCAGAAACATGCTTACCACCGAGATACCCGAGAGCGGCGAGATAAGCGAGATGGTCAGGGAGGAGGTCAAGGTCTAGGAAATCGTGGAATACGGGGTTGAGAAACTGCCCGCAGGACCTGGCGTGCAGACCTCCGAAGCCATCATCGTGGTGGAGGGAAGGGCCGACGTGCTGAACCTGCTCAAGAACAACATGGACAATGCGGTTGCGATTGGCGGGGCGAACGTGCCGAAGACTCTCGCAGGATTGTGCAAGCAGAAGGAGGTCACGCTCTTCCTGGATGGGGATCGGGGCGGGGACATCATACTGAAGGAGATAATGTCGGTAGCCGAAATAGACTACGTGGCCCGCGCGCCCGCAGGCAAGGAGGTCGAGGAGCTTTCGCGCAAGGAAATAATCAAGGCGCTGCGCTCCCGCGTGCCTGTTGAGCAGAGCGAGGGAGGCTCGAGCTCCGGTGGTGCTGGCGGCAGTGGAAGCCAGGCACCCAGGTATGAGCCCGAAAAGCCGCAGGGCACTTTCAGGAGCAGGGAACTCGTGAGGTCGGTTGGCGCATCTTCGCTTTCGCCGTCCCGGCCAGCCATGGCATCACAGTCGATGCCAACGCCGATATCCAGGCCGGCAATGCAGGCGCCCACGGGATATGCACCGCGCTCATCAATGGCTGCGCGACCGATGATGCCGCAGCAGCCAATGGCAGCGCCTGCACCGAGCAGGCCGGCGGCGAGCCAGCCAGAGGTCGAACTGCCGATGCCGGCAGTGCCTGAAGAGCTCTATTCAAGCCTTTCCGAGTTGGAGAATACCGCAAGGGCGAAGCTCTATGACAAGGCTGGCGCGCTGAAAAGCGAGATTCTCGTGAAGGACATCCTGCCGTCCATAGAGGCCGGCAGTGACGTGCACGCAGTCGTGTTCGACGGCGTGGTCACGCAGAGGCTCGTGGACCTGGCCGCCAAGAAGGGCATCAGAATCCTGCTTGGCGTGAAGGTGGGCAACATATTCAACAGGCCCTCGGGCATGTTCATAGGCGGAAAGAAGTAGGGGTGCACTCCGGGAAGAAGGACAGGGGCGCCCTGCACTTGCTCAAGGCGAGGTCAGGGAGCCAGCACGGGCGGCATCTTCCGCTTGTGCTCGCTTCTCCCGAGCATTTCAGCCACCCGCGCGACCAGCTGCGCATTGCGCACCTTCTTTGCCACGAGCGCGGGCTTCATTTTCTTGTCCACCAGCAGGCGCAGTATTTCGTCTATCTTTTCATAGCCCGCGCCGAGCTCGCCCTCCGCGGTCTGGCCATGCCAGAGCGATGGCGAGGAGGGCTTGATGATCACCTGCTGGGGCACGCCAAGGCTGCGGGCGAGCTCGCGCACCTCAGTCTTGTAGAGCGAACCGATGGGCAGGAGGTCGCAGGCGCCATCCCCGTATTTCGTGAAATAGCCCAGCAGGAGTTCGCTCCTGTCGCCGGTGCCGACGACCAGGGCGCGCCTTCTCGCCGCAAGGTTGTAGAGCACCACGGCGCGGAGCCGGGCGGTTATGTTGCCGTTCGTCAGGTCATCCTGGGGCACGAGCCCAGGGCCGTGGAGGCGGACGCTCATGGAATGCGCCAGGTCCGAGATGTCGAATTGGTAATGGTCGATGCCGAGCGAGCGGGCCACCACGTGCGCATGCTCGCGGTCGAGCCTGCCCGAGGCATGGGAGGGCAGGAGCACGCCGATGACGCGGTGCTCGCCGAGCGCCTGCACGAGCAGGTAGGCCGTGGTCGAGGAGTCGAGGCCGCCGCTCAGGCCGATGACTGCGTTCTCGAGCCTGGCTGCGGCGAAATAGTCCGCCGTCTTCTTGGAAAGTTTTTTCGCGAGTTCGGAATAATTCATTTGATCGCCTTGCCACCGGAGTTCATCGCAGTCTTCTCATCTGAGTTCGTCTATGCGCCTACCGTGCTTCAGCACAACGTTTTGGAGCCTTATGAACCTTCCGGCGCACACGACGTTCAGGTAACGTTCGCGCTCGGCTGCCGGCAGCCGCATCGCATCCCCCCAGACGGTCCTGCCGGCCGAGAAACCGCTGGCGCCGCCCTTGCACGCGATCTCGAGCTGCCAGAGGAACTGCAGGAAATCGGATTGGTCGGTCAGCAGGAACCAGGGGATGCGGATGGCGTCGCTGAGGCGCTTGCACGCCATTGCCGCAGGCGCTTCCTCGATGGAATTGGTCGGGAACTGGAGGCCGAGCGCGTCGCAGTAGGGCGAAAGGTCGCGCGCAGAGCCCAGCACCGCGCCTTCCCACATGGGGAGCGGAATCTCGTAGTGCTTTACCTCGAGAACCAGCGGGATGCCGGCTGCAAGGCAGGACTTCCGCACGACCTTCAGGAGCTCGAGCTGCCTGGCCGTGGAATCGTGGTAGCGCGGGTTGTAGTAGAGCAGCAGCTTGACCGCGGCTGCGCCTGCCTTCCGCGCCTTGAGGGGCGTGGCGTGCGGGTCGGGTTCGTTTACGCGCTCGCCCGCGCGGTCTGAAAAGCCCGACTTCTCGAGCGCCGCCAGAAGCGCGCTGTTCTGGGCCAGCGCACCGGATTTTCTGCAGATGATGGCGGAATCGTAATCGAGCAGCGTGGCGCTGGCAAAAGGCGAGATTGCCTTGACTATCGCGCACTTCGCGGCCAGGAGCGCTGAAGCGGAAACCGATGCTGGCTTGGCGGGGTTGAGCATAAGGCGCAAGGAGGTACGGTGGTCGGCAGCAAGGAGTGTGAGCAGGCCGTCCTGGGCTATGCCGAAAATGCTCAGTTCGCTCATTTGCTCACCCGGCGCAGCCATCGGAGCCTGCGCTGCCATCGCGCGTTTCCGTCGCCATCAGCCTGCATCGCCATCGCTCATTTCCATCATCACCGCACAGTAAACGTTTCGCCGGTTTTCGGTATCCTGACGTCATATTTGCCCAGCGCGTCGCGGAGTTCCGCGAGCTTGGGCTTTTCGCCGTGTATCAGGAAGACACGCTTCAGGCCCTTTGTGGTGCGCGCCAGCTGCACCAGGCCGGAATGGTCGCAGTGCGCGCTGAGGTCGAATTTCTTGACTTCCAGATTTATCTTGACCTTCTCGCCGTCCAGCTCGACCTCCCGCTCTCCGTCGATTATGCGTCTTCCGGGAGTCCCTTCGCTCTGGTAGCCCACGAATGCGAGCAGGCTGTTGCGGTCCTTTGCAAGCGCCTTGAGGTAGATGTGCGCAGGCCCGCCCGTGAGCATGCCCGAGGTCGAGACTATGATGGCCTGCTCGTTCAGCACGTCTGCGCGCGAGCGCGTCTTGGGCACGTGGAAGTGCCTGCTCTGGAACGGGTCCTGGCCGCTGTGCAGCACTCGGCGCCGCACTTCGGGCTTGGCGAAATCCAGGTTCTGGCGGTAGATTTTATTGGCCTTGAGAATCATGCCGTCCACGAAAATCGGCACCGGGCTGAGAGCGCCGCTGGTCATGTGCTGCTCGAGAATGAAGAGCACCTCCTGCGCGCGGCCGACCGCGAAGGAGGGTATGAGCACCGAGCCGCCCTTGATGAGCGTTGTCTCTATCGAGTCGATGAGGTCCTTCACCACGTCCTTGAGCGGCTTGTGGCTGTCCTTCGCACCGCCATAGGTGCTTTCCATTATCAAAGTCTCGGCCCTGAGGCCCTGGTGGCACGGCTCGAGGAGCCGCGAGACGCGGTTGTTCACGTCGCCGGTATAGAGAACGCGCTGGCGCCCGTGCACGAGCACCAAGCCGGAGCCGAGAATGTGGCCCGAATTGTGGAATGAGAATTTCATGTCCTGGCCCTGAATCTGGTTGAAGTGCAGGGGCCGGCAGAAGCCCAGGACCCGCTTTATGTCGTCGGGCGTGAACAGGTTGCTAAGCCGCTGGTAATCCGCGAGCAGGAGGCTCATCAGATCCATAGTGGGTTTTGTGGCGTAAATCGGGGCGCGGCAGTGCTTGGCCCTGGAGTAAAGCGTGGGCAGGTAGCCGATGTGGTCGAGGTGCGCGTGGGAGATGGCTATTTGCGCGTAGGAGCGGGCGTCTGCATCCGGGATTTCCGGGTTGCGGGCCGCCGGAGTCTCGGCGCCCACGTTCACCCCGCAGTCCAGCAGAAGCGAGGCGCGGCCGTCCCTGAGGCCTATGCAATTGCGCCCGACCTCGCCTGCGCCGCCGTAGAAGGCGATTTCCATGCACGGATTTCGCACGCAGGCTTTTTAACCCTCGCCCGCGATAACTACGACGTGGTTGACCTCAAGATGCCCTCCATGCCTTTCGGCAAGAAAAAGGCGGGAAAGGGAAAGGAGGAGGCAGGGGGCAGGAAGGCAGGCGGCGCTGAAGCGACCGGCAGTGCGGCCATTGCCGCCCGGGCGGCTCAGGCTGCCTCAGCTGCCCAGACCGCGCCGGAGCCGAGCGAGGCCGAAGTCGAACTTGGGACGCTCAGGCGCAGGGTTGCTCTTTATCGGAGAATTCTTGAGCGCTACCGCGAGATGATTGAGAAGGCGGAGACGAAAACTGTCACCGAGCTCCGCACGCTCATCGTGCCCGACGACCCCGAGGTCGTGAAGCTGAGGGACGAGATTCTCGAGGCCTTCAGGCCCTACATCTACCAGCAGCACTTTGAGGCAGCTGCCCACAAGGCATATGAGTTCGTGCTCGGCGAGGTCGCGAACGAGGAGCTGCCGGTCGACTACTGGCTCGAGCCGCGGGACATCATCGAGCTCCGCTCTGCGGACGAGATGGACAAGGCCGTGCTGCTCTGCTCGCTGCTGCGCTCGCTCGAGTGCGAGTCGGCCAAGGTCGTGGTCGAGAGCAACGGCGAGAGGCACGTGTTCGTGGGCTTCGAGGTCGGGGGCAGATACGTGCTGATGGACCCGGCGCACAAGAAGGTCGTGGAGGGCGTGCGCGAGGACGTGCTGATGAGGATGTTCGGGGGCGGAAGGAAGAACGTTTACGAGTTCAATGACAAGGAGTATGACGAGATTGTGGGTGGGGAAGAATAGTTGGGAAGGGCGCGGACGAGCGTGCCGGGATTGCGGGTGGAGAGGAGTAAAGGCAGGCGCATGCGTTTTTTAACTTAAGCCCTCATAATAGGCATCTCTAAAGCTTACGCGTGGTGATCTCATGGTGGAAGACCTCAACAGGTTCGAGAAGGCAAGGCTCATCGGAGCCAGGGCGCTGCAGCTCGCCATGGGCGCGCCTCCGCTTATTGAAGTGAAGGACCTCACCAACCCCGTGAACATCGCCTTCGAGGAGTTTGACAAGGGCGTCATACCTCTCGTGGTTCTCAGGGATGCCTGAGTCCAGACCAAGGGAGAAGCTCGCGCGGTGCGGGTGGAAAACGACTGCCCCAGCTACGGCTGATTAGCGAGTTCGAAAGGTGCCGAGACCAGTTTGATGTGGAACGGCGGGGAGTCGGAAGCCAGCAGCACGCGCTTCTGGGCGTCGACCCAGAGCATGAATTCGAGGGAGTCGGAAGCAGCGCCGTTTATCACGCGCACTGAAGTCGCGCGCACCTTGAACGCGTCCCGGCCCCGGAAAGTCCCCCGGCCGACGACCGTAACCGTGACGTTGGTCACGTCCTCCATCTCGACCGGTTTTGGATAGACTATGCGGGATGCCGAGCCCCAGCTGAAATTGTCGTGCAGCGAGAGCATCCAGGGCTGGAAGAAGTCCACGGTCAGGCCCGAGTCCTGCGCCTGGCCGGTGCGCAGGTCTATGCAGATGGATGCGGCTTCTGGCGCGTCCTCGCCCGTGGCCGTGGCGCTCACCCGCATGCAATTGCCGGCGAGGCCGAGGACGCTGTAGGTTGCATTCGAAGGCTTGCCGCCAAGGTCATATTCGTAAACATAGGTCTCGCCTGGAAGAAGCTGAAGCTGGACGTTGGGGGAGAGCGGGCGGGCGGTGTAGTTCAGGGAAACCTTGGAAAGGTCGAGCGGCGTTGAGAAGAAAGCTATCACGATTATGAAGAAGGCGAGGATGGGCACCACGTACCAGAGGATGGTTGAACGCGAAATGTGCAGGGCCATGGCTTTGGAATGGGCGCGAAGATTTTAATTGGTTCGCGAGGGAGAGAACGATGGGCGGACGGGCGGGACGAAGAGTTTAATTGGTTCTTTGGATTGTAATTTTGATAAATGCGGGGCAGTATGAATGGAGTCTGAAAAGGCACCGGACGTGCAGGAGCGGGTTTCGAGGCTGCTGGCTAGCGGAGAATTCCCGCACGTGAACGCCTACAGGCTTATTTGCATGCGCTCGCACGGGGCGAGCGCAAGGGCTTACGCGCGCATCTGGAGCATGCCCTCGATTTGGCAGAAGGCGCTGGACGTGGAGCCATTCTACGTCATCGAGGTGCTGGAACAGCACTTCGACAAGCTCGACGAGGAGCGGAAGGACAAGGTGATGATTCACGAGCTGCTGCACATACCGAAGACCTTCAGCGGCGGGCTCGTGCCGCACAGGTGCTTCGGGAAGATAATCGATGAGAGGAGGGTGCGGGAGATTTACGATAGGATACGGGCGGGCAGGAAATGGTAGGGGAAGGAAAGGCGCAATTCAGCCGACCAATGCAGGCACCTTTTCCTTAAAAGAGTCGACATATTCTTTGCAGATGATGACGAACTTTTGCAGCATTTTGGGCCATGCGAACGCATCCTTTATTCGTTCAATCACGCTTTCTTCGATCCTTTCTCCGTTTTTGTGTATAGCCTGTATCTTTTCAGCCACTTCACCGTTTTCAAATCCGGCAATGTCCACTATGAAACGTTGCAAGCCCAGCTGCCCAAATACCTCCGCAACGCCCATCGTGGAGGTTATTACGGCGGGCGTCCCCGTGGCAACGGCCTCAAGCGGCACGTTCCCATAGGTCTCGAACCGCGAGGGACTGACCATCACACCGACCGTTTGGTAGAATTTCACTATGTCCTCCTGAGACATCGGAGGCACGAAGACCACGCCCGCGGCCGTCATTTGTGCGGCAATCTCAGCATCCTTTGGAGTCATGACCGCCCTGACCGGCAGCCCGGTTGCGGAGGAGAGGTTTCCCAGATATTTGAAGTTCTTTATTGGATCCCACCGGCCCACGAAGCCGATTGAGAATTCCCTTGCCGGGTCGCGGTTCTCAGGCAATGAGAAAATTTCCGGCGGAACTCCGTTGAACACGACGTAGCTTCTGGGAAACTCGGAGCCCGCAAGCGCATGAACCGTGTTTTTGGCGAGTGTTGAGGGGAAGATGTAGGCGCGGCTTTCGTCGAAGAAATCGCGCTCTATTTCGTGCAAGAGTTGCTTTAGCGGTTCCGGGTAGTGGACTATCTCCTGGCTGAGGATTCCCTGGTAGGAGTGAATTATGGGGATGCCTTCGCGTTCCGCGGCTTTCATAATGACCCACGGGAACCAATATGTGCCTCCGATGAGTGCGCAATCGGGCTGCTCCTCGCCGATGAGCCGCCGCATGTCTTCGACGATCGGTTCGAAACGCTCGTGAAACTGCCGTACGTTCTCAAGACCGCCGTAAGCCCCGGTAAAAATGCCTTCGTTGACCTGATAGAAACGCGTGGAAACGTTGCCGTCAACGCTTTTCCCCGCTTCGAGGGCAGGACCTATGAGGGCCAGAGAGAGCCCCGGATGCACCGGAGAGGCATCGTTGGCGAATTTTCTCCAAGCGTCCTTCTGCCGCCCTATCCCGCCTTGGGGTGAAAATGCAGTATTGGATAAGACCCTCATTACAGATATTTACACGGGAAGATAATAAAAAGATAGCCCCGGGTCACTTTTTGGCCAGTTCCCCGTCGATTATCCCTTTCATCGCATCAAAGCTCATGTAGCCCACGTGCCTCTGGCCGTTTATGAAGAAAGTCGGGGTGCCGTCAATGCCGAGCGCAAGCCCGTCCTGGAAGTCCTTCTCGACTGCAGCCACCTTCAGCCCGCCGTCGAGGCAGTCGGAGAAGGAAGTCTGGTTCAGGCCGAGAAGCGCGGCATAACCCTTCAGGCTCGTGATGTCGAGCGCGCCCTGGTTCGTGAAAAGCGCATCATGATACTCGAAGAACTTGCCCTGGTCGGCCGCGCACTCGCTCGCCTCGGCCGCCTTCTCTGCGAAAGGATGAATCGACCGGAGAGGGAACTGCTTGTAGACGAATTTTATCTGATTGCCGTAGGCCGACTCGACCTGCTTCATGACCTGGTAGGCCCGGCCGCAGACGGGGCACTCGAAGTCCGAGAACTCGACTATAAGGACCGTGGCATTCGCGGAGCCGAAGAAGGGCTTGCCATCGATTGGAGGATTCCCGCTCGGCAGCGCGCCATTGCCCCCGCAGCCCGCGAGAAGGAGGAAAACCGCCAGCGAGGAC
>CABMJK010000025.1 GCA_902386535.1 Candidatus Burarchaeum australiense
TGCCTTCCCGTTCTCGAAATTAGCGCTAATCATTTGCTGCGGTGAAGGTGCAGCGGTCAGGTCTTCTTCGCGCCTTCCCTCCTCCTGCCGCATGGGCTTTGGCGTCGACCCCAGCACGCTCCTTCTCTTGTTTATCAGGTCATTGAGCTGCAATTCGATCTGCCTTGCCCGCGCGACCTCCTCCTTTATCCTCGCGCCCATGAGCTGGGTGCTGACCTTCCTTATCTCCATGTCCAGCTCGGGCGTCTGCTGGTTGAAATCAGCGGCATCCTTCCTTATTTCCCTCATCGTTCCAGCGCCCATGTTACCGTAAGTTACACTCGCTTCCCCCATATAAACCTTTATATTCTTGGCAATCCATCCCAAAACTATGCTTGACATAAGAAGCACGACCCTGACCTATGCCGAGGCGCGGCGCATGGCCAAAGGCGCGATAAGCGGCATAAACGTGAACATCTCGCTCGAGGACGTGCTCGTGCGCGGGCAGGACGTTGAAATAAACTTCAAGTATACGGTCGATTATGCTGAAAAAGTCGGCATGCTCACAATGTATGGCGTGCTCATCGCGAACGGCGAACTCGCGGAATGCCAGGCGCTCTCGCGGGACTGGAACAACGGCCGCAAGCTCCCGAAGGAATTTTCCGAGGACGTGCTCAACACGATAAATTATGCCTGCGGCACGAACGGGACCCTTGTCGTGCGCGCAGTCAACCTTTCGCCCCCCATGGTCCCTCCGCGCATAACCGTCGCGGATGAGGGCGCAGGCGCGGTAAGCGAGGAAGCGGATACGCCGGCTTCTGGCTCCCAAGCAGGTGCAGGCTCGACGGGCGGCTCTTCAACCAGCGCAACCAGCGGCTCGGCTTCTTCTTCAGACGCGTCCGATGCCAAACCCTAAGGTGCGGCAAAGGGCAAAAACCGACAACCCGAAAAATAAGCAGCAGGCTTCCTACTCCTCCATCTCCTTCGTCTCCTTTTCCATGTCGGCTATCTTCCTCTCCAGCTCCTTCTGAGAGCGCAGCACGTCCGACAGTTCTCCCTGCACTTCCTGCTTGTCCTTTTCATACTGCCCCAATCCGTAGTCGGTAATCGGCAGCGCCTTCCGGATCCTGTGGAAAATTCCCTTCATGAATCTCCAAGGGGCCGCGACCACCGAAAGCCACAGGGGTTCTAACTCCTCATCCATGCAACCACGGACTACTTTCAGCATCAAACTTTTAAACTAAACCATGAGAAAGAAGGCCATGGTGCTTGAGCACATAATTTCGACCCAAAGGCTCGAGAGGAATCCTTACCTCATCCTTTTCATCTCCTTCGTCTTCGTCTCCTTTGCAGTGGTCCTCACGCACTACTTCTATCCCACTGACCACGGAGTCGTCATCATACTGCTTACAATCATGCCCGCCATACCGTTCTTCCTGAACTTCATCCGCACCGAGGAACAGCGGCACGAGATTGCCAGCGGCTCGCGCCACAGCATCCTCCACATTTACAAACCGCTCATATCGCTCTACACGTTCTTCTTCATTGGCACTGCATTGAGTTTCGCAATCTGGGCTTCCATACTGCCCGTGGGCCTCTCGGACAGCATGTTCAGCGACATAAAGGCTGAGCTGAGCCTCGTGCGGGGCGCATTGACCGCGCCCACGGCCGCGATGCAGTACGTGAGCTCGCCATTCGAGTTCATACTGAGCAGGAACCTGCTCGTGCTCGCCCTAATGATAATCTTCTCTTTCATCTACAGCATCGGCTCCATCTTCCTGCTCACCTGGAACGCCGCGGTGCTCGGCATGTTCATCGAGCAGTCGGTGCGCGGAGAACTCGCCATGCTTTCTGCGCAGTACGGGATTTTAACCTATCCCGTGGCCTTCGTCACCGGCGCGGTGGCCGCGCTGCTCAGCATCCTGCCGCACGGCATCTTCGAGGTCAGCGCCTTCTTCATCGCCAGCCTCGCCGGCGGCATCCTGTCGGTTGCGCTCGAGCGCCACACCTACAGGCGCAGGGCATTCTGGTGCATCATCCAGGACGCGTGCAAGCTCTTCACTCTCTCGCTCCTGCTGCTGATAATCGGCGCGTTCATAGAAGGGCTTTACGCGGGCTAGGCCTGGCGCAAGGCAAATCAGAAAAAGCCACAAAACAGAACGCCCCGAGTCGGGTTCGAACCGACGACCTACTGGTTTCCGTTCTTTTCCGTCGACGCTTTTCTTTTTAAGAAAAGGGTCGGCTAACAGCCAGTCGCTCTACCACTGAGCTATCGGGGCAAAGGAACCAAGGTCCCGCTTTCTGTCTCGAGGACAGAAAGGGGCGCAATTCCGCCGAAGCGGAATAGCCGTCCTTTGCTAAACCTCCTTTCATTTGCCTACGGTTTCTTGCTAGTTTCCCTTTTATTTGTCCAAGGTTCCTTTGCTCAACCTCTTCATTAACGTCAACCTCTTTTTCCGTCATGGCAACTATTTAAATCAGAGCCCCTTCTTCCGCAGGTGGTAATACACTGTGCGCAGCGGCAGCCCGAGCTTTGACGAAATCTCGCCCGCCGCAAAGCCCTGCCCGCGCATCTCGTAAATCATTTCCAGCCTCTCGTTCGCGTGCATGTTCGGCCTGCCCCTCTTCACCCCTTCCACGGTTATTTCCACGCCCATCTGTTCAAGCGCGCTCACGGCGCTCTTCGGCAGGCTTTCATAGATTGCCGGCGAGCAGGCCAGGCGCGTTACGGCCGCCTTCTGCATAATCTGCGCTAGCAAAACCGCACTCACCTTCCTTTTCAGAAGCAGCTCGGAGTCCTGCGTCTTTTCCACGGCCGCGAGGACCTGCCTGTTGCTCCCTCTTATCTCAAGCACCATTCACCGTCCTCAATCCCGCGCCCTCTTGCCTCGGGCACTTTTCACGCCTCTCCGCGATTCGCACCCTCCGTGCCTTGCGCCTTATTCCTTCCCGCCCTTGCCTCGAGCATCCTTCACCAGCCCCATGAACTTCCTGGCCCGCTCCCCGCCCGAAAGCAGCGCCTCCACCTTGCCCCGCGCCTCTTCCAGTTCCTCCTCGCCCACGCCGAAGAATTCCGCGCACCACTTCTTCCCGCGCGAGCTGCGCAGAGAAAAGAGCGCGGCGCCGAAAAGGTCGCCCTTTATTCCCGCAGAAAGCGGCTCGCTGTCCATCTTCTCGAGCAGCAGCGAGCCCGCGTCCTTCACGCCAAGCGTCCTGCTTACCTGCCCGAACATGCGCACCTGCTTCAGGCTGAGCGAGCCCGACAGGCTCGGGAAAAGCGGTGCAGACTCGCGCCTGCGCGCGGGAGTGCTCATGTAATACTTGAAAAGGTCGAGCGAAAGCTCCTCGGAGGCCTTGCGCGCGGCGTTTCCCTTGAGCCATTTCCTGCGCTCGTCAACCTCCTCGGCAAGCCCCTCCGCAAGCGCATAGCCCTCGGGCGCCTTCACCGCCAGCCCCTTGGCCGCCAGCTGTTCCATCAGCAGGAAGTACCTGTCATCGTCGTCCTCGAGCGCGCTCAGGTCCGACATCCCATTCTTGGTAAGTATCTCGACATAGGCGTGGATTCTGCTGTCCTTCTTCAGCTCCGCGTCAAACTCCCGCTCTGCCTTGTCTGCTGCCAGGACCGCGTAGGCGCTGGCCACGCAGGCCCGCACTCCCCTGCTCCTCACGAGCGAGTCCTGCACGCCCCGCACTTCGGTCGAGACCACCCGCGCGCTTTTGCCATATGCGCGCCGCACGCGCTCCTCGATTTTCTGCTCGCTCAGCAGCTTGATTTTCTCCTGCACCTTCTTGCCGCCTACCTGGCGTTCGATGGTGACTAGCACGCTTCTCTCCAGCTCGGTGCCCGCCGTGGAAAGCGTGTCGAGCAGCACGGAATAGGCGTGCACAGCATGCTCGCCGTGCCGCACGAGCCTCGCTATGTAATTGCCGCCCAGCGGCAGGGTCCGCAGCACCTCGCGCATGTTCCTTTCCAGCATGCGCACCGCAATCCTGTTCGCGGCTATGGCTATCATGGCCCGGTTGAGAGTGAACTTCTTCGCATTCGCCGCGTCCTTCATCTTGCGCAACTGCTTCCTGAGGTCGGCCACTTCCGCCTCGCCCAGGTCCTCGGCCTTCTTCGCGTTGGCGCTTCCGATGAACGGCGCGCTGAAGCCGCTCTGCTGCATGTCCTCCTTGAAGCGCTCGAGCTCGTCCAGGTTCCTCAGCACCTCGTCCTCGTTCGAAGGCTCGCCTATCTCGTCCATGAACCTGTTGGCCTGCGCAATGAGGCTCGCCGATGAGCTCGTTTCCACCATGTTCCCACAACGGTAAAATTATGGTAATACTTTGCGAGATGGGGTATATAATAGTTTATAATCCTGCGCCTGCACAGAACAGGCCGCTCAAATGGGTGCGTATGATGCAAGTTTCTTCAACATCTGGCAGCAATCTGCAGCAGCTCCAGAGAACGGTCGCTTTCCTGAAAAGGCAGTTCGTGGATGCCGTTCCTTTCGAGCGTGCCTCCGACGTTTTCATCAGCCTTGCGCTGGGCCGCGCACCCGAGCGCCCAACCGAGCCTGCCCTGAGCAAATTGGTGCAAAGCGGCAGCGTAAACGGAGTTCCACATCCAATCACCGAGGCGATCCGCGTAATAGCATTCGACCTCGCCTCCCAGAAGATGCGTGCGAGCCTCCTGAGTGCAAAAAGCGACGACCCCCTCCTAGAAACCATGTTGAACGAGCCCGCATTTAAGGACCTGCTTGCCTGCGCCCAGCTTCTCACTCCGGAAATCCTTGATGCGCTTCCAAACAATTACAGGAAGACCGTTTCAAGGTTCCTGCAAATGAATGCAATGACTCTCCACAAGCTAGGCAAATACGCCGACTCGTGGACGTTTTACAACAAGATGCTCGAAGTCGAGCCGGGCTATGCCGACGGGCGCGGAAGCTTTGCTGCGTTCATGGCTGAACAAGCCCTGAACAACAGGCCCGAAAACCCAGGTGCGGAGTATGCCTCTTATTTGAAAAACCTTTACGATGAGCTGACCTTCTGCATCAGGGCGAGTGGCACGGACTCAATACCGGCGCACCAGGCAAGAGCAGCAGTGAGTTTCGCACTGGCCGGGTCTGAACCCGAACCGGCCAAGAAGAAGGAACTCCTGGCTGAAGCAGTGTCGGACATCGGATTTGCGCTCAGGCATTTGAACGAAAAGGAATTAACGGAAAATGAAATTGCGCCGATATTCTCCTGCTACCTGAATCTGGCCGCCGTGCACCTCGAACTCGGCAAGCTGGCGGAAAGCGGAAGCAGCATGCAGAGGTATCATTTGGAAAACGCCGATGATTACAACAAGCTTGCAAATGCATTTCTCCCAAAAATACGCGATGCGCCACCAAAGTATGCGGAGGCGGTCGCAGAATGCCGCGAGGAGATAGATGCGGCGCTTTCCAAGCTGAACGCCGGAGTCTAAGGCAAAAACCTCTTCGCCTTAATCTTCTCCCTCAGGTAGTCGCCCACAAACGAGAGCCTCGGGCCCTGCAGCGCGTCCTGCTCCAGCTTCTTCTTGGTCTTCAGCACGGTCTTGAGCTCTCCCACCCATTCCTTGTGCCTGCTTATCCACGGGTAGTCGAGCATCTCCTGCGCGCGCTTGATGTCTATCTCCTTCGCGTTAATCGTGAGCTTGCTGAGGAATTCGTAGTCCTCAATGTCCCGCATGGTCACGCCCACGAACCTCGCGTTCGGCGTCGCGATGTCATCCGCGAGATACGCCAGGTTCATGCTTCCAGTCTTGATGGCCCAATAGATGTACCATCCCCAGGCATCGCAGTCCGTGAAAACATAGACCGGCAGCTTCTTCTGCGACAGCTTCTTTATGAGCCGCCTGCACCCGCGCGAGGCCTGCCCCTTGGGCGTAATCAGTATGCACTTCTCCTTTTTCCAGAATTTGTCCTCGTTCAGCCTCTGCCAGAGCGCGTCCTTCTCCACCACCAGCACGTAGTCGGCATCCACGTCTACGAACTCCATGCCGTTGTCCACGTCGCTGGGGATGGCCCACCCGCTCCGGCCCTGCTTCGCGCAGTCAATCTTCGTCTCCTCGCCCCCGAACTTGTCGAGCACGACCATCTTGCCGGCCACCACGCCTTTGCGGTCGGTGTTAAGGTTCAGGTCTTCTCTCTTCAAGGTCAGTGCAACTTCCAAGTCCTCTATTAGCGGGTTGCTTTCGCTCTGCTCCGTGAAAAGCTCCTCCTCCACATCCTCTCCGAGCGAATACTTGAGCTGGTAGAAAAGGCCCCTGATTGAGGTGTGCGCGTTCTCCTCCAAAAACTTCTTGCACTTCGCGGCAACCGCGACAGTCTGCATGAACTTGCGTGCCTGCCCTACGTTCACGAAAGTCCTCGTCTCCTTCTTGTTGCCCAGCCTCAGGTAGCCGAAGCTCTCGTCATAGTTGATGTTGCCCCTGCTCCGCACGGCGGCCTCGAACTCCGGCGATTTCCCCTTCATCACTTCGGAAAGCATGTCCTTGCCAAGCCCTTCGAGCTTCTCAAACGCCTCGCCGTCTTTTTTTGCCATAACTATCACCAGTTTTTCTGCCACTAGTCCATCTACTCCTCATCACTTCCATTCTCCCCGCTGGCCGCATGCTCTGCCGCAGCAGCCTCGCCCGCAATCTCCTCGAGCGAAGCCTCCTCGATGTGCTTCTTGTACTTGCCCTCCACGAGCTCGACCAGTTTCTTCTGTATGTCCTCTGCCTTGCCCTTGCCCGACAGCTCGGCCAAATCCTTCGCGAGCTGCTCGACATAGCGCATGATGGCCTTCTTCTTCGCCTCTCGCTCGCCGACCCGCGCCTTGCCGCGCAAATGCAGCTGCACCTCGCGGCAGCACTCCATCACCGCCAGCTTTATCTCATCCAGGATCTCGTCCTCATCAGAAATGGCCTGCTTGCCCGCGCCCGTATAGGGCACGTGCACGGAAACGAAGTTCACGAAAACCGTAATCGGCATGGCGTCAAAGTCCCTCATCTCATACCTGTTCCAGTCAATCGCATTCGCGGCCTCGGTGATGGCGCACCCGCCGGCATCGAACAAGAGCGGCGCGCGGTTCGCGTACCTTATGATGCTCCCGCCCACCGCGCCTTCAGCTGTTCTCCTGCCCGAATTCCCGCCATGGGCAATCGCGGCCTCGACCATGAACGGAACGCCGCCCCGGAAGACTTTTGGCCTCCTGTCGCCCACGTACATGAACTCGGGATTCAAAATGTTCAGCAGCGCCTTCTCGATCTGGTCCTTGCCTATCGGCCTGAGCGCGTCGGTCGAGGGCGAAATCCACTTCATTTTCTGGAACGCCTTGGTCATCTCCTCGGCCTCTGCCCATTGCAGCTCGCCCGGCTTCTTGTCGATGTCGAAATTCGGCATGAGCGAGCGCAGCTCCTCGATTTTGGCCGAACTCACGCGCGAGAAGTTGTTGGTGAGGAAGCTCGTGAGCTTGCGGTCCTCGGAATGGTGGGCCATGTCCACGAGTTCGTGCGTGCTGATGCCCAGCGGGTGCGGCAGTATCTCCTCCGCCTTGGGCGGAATCTTGTCGCTCGCGCGCGGGAAGACGACCTTCTCGGCGCCCGGGCCAGTGAAGCTTATCTGCGCGTGCGGGTTCGCGAGCGCGGTCCTCTTTATGTACTCGGACACGCCGTACTCGCCCTTGTCGTACTTCGCCTCGCCGAACTCGCCTTCCACCACGAGCCCGCGGAAATCGCCATCGTAATTCTTCTCGTTCGCGGGCACCGGCCTGTTGGTCTTGAGGTCCACCGCCAGGTCGCACTCGTAGATTTTCCCAGTGCCCGTGCCGGTCTTTATGTGCACCGGCTTGCCGGTAGTAATCTGCGCGAACATCGTGCAGCCGGTCGCGCCGATTCCCTGCTGCCCGCGCTGCTGCATGTACCTGTGGAACTTCGTGCCCGCGAGCATCATGCCCAGCGCCTTGCCCACGAGCTTCGGCGGGATGCCCGGCCCGTTGTCCGACACCACGACCCTGCACCTGTCTCCCTCCAGCTCCTCTATCTTGACCTCGATGTCGGGCAGAATCACGCCCTCCTCGCACGCATCCAGCGAGTTCGTTACGTACTCATGCACGATGGTGGTAAGGCTCCGCGTCTTGCCCGCGAAGCCGAGCATCTGCCGGTTCTTGCGGAAGAACTCGGCCACCGAGTGCTCGCGGAACTGCTTGAATATCGTGTCTGCATTAGCCATGGATAGCACCTGACCTAACCGATCACCGCCATGCCTTTGGCGACGATATCTTTATATTTTGAATCCAGCTCCTCCTCGCTCGCAATGTGCGCGGCCACGCCGTTGCCGAACAACGCGCGGAACTCCTTGTCCATCTCGAGCAGCGAGTGGTCGAGCGAGTGCCTGAAATAACCGTCATACTTAACGTGCGGCCTGAGCACGAGCAGCAGTTCGACCGGGCTATTGCTTTCCTCCCGGCCCTCGGCCACCGCGCCGAAAAACACCACCTTTCGCAGCTCCCTGTAGCCGCCGAGCCTCACTGCCAGCAGCTCCACCAGCTTTTCGACGGGCTCCTTAGCGAATGCCTGCGCCATTGCCTTGTAGAGGTAGCTCTCCTTGTTTGTGCGCCAGAGCAGCGCGTTGCCCACGTGCACGGGCGTGACGAGGTTCAACTCCCCAAACTCCCGCAGGGCCTGGCTCACGGCCGTGTGCGACAGGCCGAGCAGCGATGCCAGCTCCCTCTCGCTCGCCGACACCTCCTCGTTCAGGATGTGCAGCAGCAGCCTGAGCTTCACCTTCGAGCCCAGCGCCCTCTCGTAGAATCTGCCGAATTTCATGGTAACCACTTTCCTTTACACTTGTCAATTTAAAAATCTTCCGATTGGCAGATTTTAATACCCATTCCGTATCCAGCTCGCCAAAACGCAAAAAATACGCCCATATAGGTGCCGTAGCGCGCCGTAGTTAAAGCTTAAGAAGGCCGGGCGGCATATAGTCAAGCTAGTTTTGAGAGTGTGGGCCATGCAAAAACTGAAGCCGGAGGCAATTTCACCAGAACCGAAGGCAATTTCACTCGAAGTTCGTGCCAGGGCTAGCCCATTTTTCAATTCCCTGCTGAAACCCTCATCGCCCGACGACAAGCTCATGCTGAAGTTCATCGACTTCGTGGCCTCTCTCATGCGGGCATCCCACACCAAGAAAAAGCGTCACATAAGTCAAACCCTGAAGCACGCCAGGGTGCTGGGCGGGGAGGCGTTTGAGCAGCTTCAGGTCTTTCATCTTACTCAAGACAAAGAAGCCCTCGACAAGGCGCTCACCGTGCCACTGCCCGAGGAACTCTGTGCGCCATATTCCACCGCCTCCAGAGCCCGCATCATGCGCGGGCTTTCCAAGAGCTATTTCGATTTGGGCTTACATTTGTATGACTCCAAAGAGTTCGCTCCCGCCGCAGAGGCTTTCAACAGGTCCATACTTTTGTATGCACCCGCAGCCAAGACGGCCCGGCAGCGCGAGTGGCTGGCGCAGCTCTACCAGCGACTGGGCATGTCAAAATGCGACCTTGACCATGAGGGCGCTGAAAAAGCGTTTACCGCATCCATCGAACTCGTGCCAAAACCAGAAACCTTCTTTGACCGCGGCCTGATGCGCACGGCACCAGACCATAAGAATCCCGAGGAAGCAATCATGGATTTTTCGCGGGCAATGCGCGGCAAGTTGCAGGATGCGGATACCCCTTATTTCCGGGGAATGGAAAGATGCAAGTTGGCCCAGACGCTCTCTGAAATATGGGCGCCCGACGTGGCCCTCGTGCGCCTTTTTGAAAAATCCATCCGTGATTTCACCGTATCCCTGAGGCGCCGCCGCCTTGAGGATCCCGACTCTCCTTTCCTGCAGACGTGCCATTTATGGCGGTGCCAGGCCAGGCTGGAGCTGAACGAGCTCATGGAAAAGTTGGATGCCGATGCCTATTACGCCAAACGTCACGAGCTGCTGACCGGCGCGGAAAAGGATGCGCTAGACGTATTGGAGCAGCATCCCGACTCCCACTTTGCCTGCGTTTTCCTTTCTTCAATCTATTCTGCCATGTCGAAAATGGAGGCGGAAACCAAGGACAAGATTGAACATTTGGAGTTGTCGGTACGCTTCCAGAGCGTGGCGGACGAGATTTTAATGCAGTTGCAGTGGCTCAACCCTTCGGTTTCCCTCAATGGAAACTTGGCTGAAATACGGCTGAATCGCGCCCTGCTGCAACTTGAACTGGTTCGGCTTTTGGCCGGTACGAATATTCCGAGCGAACAGCTCATCCCCCATTACGAGAAAATGATCGGGGATCTGGCGTATTCGAAAGACAATGGTGCGGACCTGTCCGTTCAGTTTGAATCACATCGTAACCTGGGCAGGGTAAAATTGGAGTTAAGCCAGTTGTTAGGGGGCCCTGATGCCGTATATGACCCAGCCCTCTGTTTCAACCTGTTGCACGATGCCGTGCTTCACCAGCTTGACGCCCTGGACTCGGTTGAAAAGTATTTTGAGCAAGGCAGCATGACGCCAAAGGACCACGAGGCCTTTTTGTCCGATGCGTATTTGGACCTGGGTCGGACTTCCTACGCGCTGGGCCTTTTGGAACGCGAAACCTGCCTCACCGACCCTGAACGTTTGAAACGCATCTATGACTATGCTGCATTCGGGACCACTGCGATTACGGAAACTGCTAAAAACGCATATCAGAACCACTTGCGCAATTCCCTGGAGTTTTATTCCAAATCCATGGAACATGGCAATGAGTCTGCCTTCGTGCACCTATACGTGGCATTAGCCCAGCAGGAGTTGGGCAACTTCCAAGAGGCGGTCGCCAGTTATGACATCGCA
>CABMJK010000026.1 GCA_902386535.1 Candidatus Burarchaeum australiense
AGCATGGGTATTTTAGTTTTTCCTGAGAAGAACTGTCCATGCTCTGCCTGAGATTAGCTACGCGTTTTTCGAGCATGGGCGAGCTTATCGGCGCCCTAGTGGAACTCCGCAGGCGTGAAAAATGCTTTGCGCAGGCGTTCGACCCTGCGGTCATAATTTCCGAGAGGCATCTCCTGCTGGCCTATGAAAATTCACGGCGGGCGTTTGAAGAGAAGAGAAACATAGCTAATTGCATGGACGGCGAGATGATGGCCCGCACGGGAGGCACGCGCAAGATTAAGGAGGCGCTGGCGAAAGTGGGCGCGCGGGATTTGAAGAACGTGCTCGTGTGCGCTGACTGCGGCAGAAAGGCTGAAGTGCTGAAGGCGCTGGGCGCGAAGGAACTGAAGCCGACGTTTGTCGCGGACGAGAAGGAAGTTGCGAAGAGGTTCGGCATTAGCGCGAAGATGCTGAAGGCGTACACGCTTGAGCAGGCGGTGCTCGAGAAGGTGGCGATGGCGGATGCGGAGTGAGGGAAGTCCTTTAAAACTGGCCAGAGATGAGCGAACATGAACCCGACCAAGATACCGCAGTTGCTGGCCAAGTACAAGCACAGGCTCGTGCACCCAACGCCACTCATCAACGCGGCCGTGGCCGACGTTTACACCGTGCCGAGGAGGCCGCCGCGCTCGCCCACGGGCGTGATGTCTGCGCAGATTGAGACCACGCTGAGGTGCAACCTTGCGTGCCCCATGTGCGAGAACCGACTCATCAAGGACCCGAAGAATGATATGACGTTGGAGCAGTTCAAGAAAGTGATTGACGGCATGCCGACGCTCATATCGATTAACCTGACGGGCATCGGCGAGTCGCTGCTCAACAAGGACATTTTCGACATGATTGCCTACGCGAAGAAGAAGGGCATTTACGTCTGGTTCACCACCAACGGCACGCTTCTGGTGGAAAAAGTCAACAGGCGGCTGATTGAACTCGGGGTTGACGAGCTCGTGATTTCATTCGATGCGGCTGACCCTGAAATGTTCGAGCAGATAAGGAAGGGCGCGACATTCAAGCAGGTTACGGGCAATTTGCGGGATTTCGTGGCCCTGCGCAAGAAGATGGGCAGAAGCAGGCCGCACCTTTCCTTTGGGAATACGGTGGTGTGGGACAATTTGAAGGACGTGCCGAAGATTGTCGGGGTTGCGGCTGACATTGGCATCGACAAGGTCATCATAGGCGCGAACCTGGTGCTGCTGGACTCACCCGAGGCAGTCGTCAACCCGGAGGTCAAGAAGGTGGGCAAGCATGAGATAAGGCAGGTTTTCGAGGAGGCCAGGAAGGTGGGCAGGGAGCGCGGGGTCGAGGTCGTGGTGGCGGACTACATTGCGGCCTGCGAAAAGCCCGAGCTTTGCGACTGCGTGAGGCCCTGGACCACCTGCTACATCATGAAGGACGGCAGCATCTTCCCGTGCTGCGAGGTAACGCAGAGGCGCGTGCCGCGCGAGCTCATGGTCAAGTTCGCGCTGGGCAATGCGATTGAAACTCCTTTCCACAAGGTGTGGAATACTGTAAGGTATCAGCATCTGAGGGAGGGAATCACGAGCGATGTGAGCAAGAGGTACGATTTCTGCAAGGGATGCATGAGATGCAGAAGGAAATAAAGGAGGAAATAAATGGCTGACGAGGCTTCGTTGCCAAGGGAAGCGATGCTCTACGAAAAGCTTACGGGCGCGAACGCTGGAAAAGTTCTCTGCAGATTGTGCATGCGCTACTGCATCATAGGCGAGGGCGAGCGGGGCTACTGCCTTGTGCGCAGGAACGAGAAAGGGAAACTTTACAGCCTGAACTACGGGAAGAGCAGCGGATTCGAGATAGACCCCATCGAGAAAAAGCCCTTCTTCCACTTCAAGCCCGGGACTAACGTATTGAGCTTTGGCACGCCCGGGTGCAACTTCAGGTGCCTGAACTGCCAGAACTGGATGCTTTCGCAGGCGCCCCGCGAGAGGAGCGATGCGCTCGACATCCCGAAGACCCTGCCGAAGCAGGTGGCCGAGATGGCGGTGCGCGAAGGATGCGACGGCATTGCGTACACCTACAGCGAGCCGACGATTTTCTTCGAGTATGCCTACGACTGCGTGAAGGAGGCTCGCAAGCTCGCGCCCGACATGTTCCACGTCTTCGTGTCAAACGGCTATTTCTCGCGCGAGATGCTCGACTTGGTTGCAAAGGAGGAGCTTTTGCAGGCCATAAGGATTGACCTGAAGTTCATGAATGACGAGAAGTACAAGGAGATTGCGGGCGCGCATCTGGAGCCCGTGCAGCAGAATATCAGGCGGGTGAACGAGCTGCGCGGGAAGGTTCACCTCGAGGTGATTGCGCTCATAATCCCCACGCTGAATGATAGCGATGACGATTTGCGGCGGCTGTGCCAGTTCGTGGCAGGAGTTGGCAAGGACATACCCGTGCACTTCGACGCCTTCTTCCCGTACTATAAGCTGAGCCACCTGCCGCCCACGCCCGAGAAGACGCTGCTGCGGGCTCGCGAGATTGCCAAGGAGGAAGGGCTCGAGTATGTCTATTTAGGCAATGCGAGCATACCGCACGGCGAGGACACCGTGTGCCCGCAGTGCGGCGAGGTGCTGATTGAGAGGCGCGGCTTCCTGATTCTGAAAAACAAGTTTGCGGGCAAGAAGCCGGAGTGCCCGAAGTGCGGGAAGAGAATAAATATTGTGCTGTGAGGGAAAGGCCGAACTTACCGCTTCTTCCCGAACTTCTTAATCAGCGCTTCCAGCCCCTTGCTCGTCTTCACGGGGTAGGCTGGCGCGCGGAGCAGGACCTTGTACTTGTCCGGCAGCATGCCGAGCTCCTGCCTTGCGCGCTCGCGGATGTCGTCGAGGTGTGCCAGGCGCTTTGATGGCCTGCCTTCGTCCATCCATCTCAGGAGGAGGGGCTGTCGGGTCGCGAACTCGCCGTCCAGCGCGATGACATCGCCTGCGAAAAAGCCGTTCTTGTCAATCTCGCGGTAGACCTGCTTCCTGCCCGGCAGCGTGCGCTTGTCCGCGCTGAACTTCATCACGGGCCGCATGGCGCCGCGCGCGTCCGCCATCTCGCAGAGCTTGTAGTTGACGTTCAGCGAGGGCGCGTCGTTGGAGGTGCCCACCGAGGTGCCGACGCCAAAGGAGTCTATGGGCGCGCCCTTGCCGAGCAACGCGTCTATCTTGTATTCGTCCAGGTCGCCGCTCGCGAATATTTTCGCGTTCGGGAAGCCGCCCTTGTCCAGAATGGCGCGCACCTGCTTGCTGAGCTTGAGCAAGTCGCCGCTGTCGAGCCTCACGCCCGCGAGCGACGAGCCGCGCGCCTCGAGCTCCTTGCCCACGATCACGGCATTGCGCGCGCCCTGCAGCGTGTCGTAGGTGTCTATGAGCAGGAGGCAGTTGCTGGGGAAGGCATTGGCATAGGCGCGGAAGGCCTCGAGCTCGCTCTCGTAGGACATGATGAACGAGTGCGCGATGGTGCCGTAAAGCGGGATGCCGTATTTTATGCCGGCCAGCACGTTCGAGGTGCCTGCAAATCCCGCGAGATAGGAGGAGCGGGCAGACCTCACGCCAGCGTCCGGGCCGTGGCAGCGCCGGAGGCCGAAGTCCACGACCTTCTTGCCCCGTGCCGCGTGCACCACGCGCGAGGCCTTGGTGGCTGCAAGAACCTGGAAGTTGACCAGGTTGAGCAGGAGGGTCTCGACGAGCTGGGCCTCGATGAGCGGCGCGGTCACGCGCATTATGGGCTCGCCGGGGAAGAAGATTGAGCCTTCCTCGAGAGCGTGCAGCTCTCCCGTGAAGCGGAAGTGGCCGAGGTAGGAGAGGAAGTCGTCGTCGAAAATGCCCTTCGAGGCGAGGTACTCGAGCTTCTCGCGCGCGAAGTGCAGCTGGCTCAGGTAGCGCACGACCTGCTCGAGGCCGGCGAACATCATGTAGGAGCGGTTCGGGGGCATCGAGCGCACGAAGAGCTCGAAGCTGGCCTTGCCGGTGTGCCCGTTCTTCAGGTAGGCGGCGCACATGGTGAGCTGGTAGTAATCGGTGAGAAGCGCGCTGTTGGCAGGCGTGACGTAATCCTCGATTTCGATTTTGAAGTTCATGGGCAGTTATGGAGGCAACAGATTAATAGCCGTTTTGTGATTGAATGGGCGGACAGGGGTGCGGGGCTGAATGGTCGCTTTGCGGCAGGATTGCGTGGATGTGGATTCGATGGCCAAGGATAACCGTAAGAATGCAGGCAGGATAATCGCGCTGCTCAAGAAGGAGTATCCGAAGGCAGGCGTTGCGCTGAAGTTTGGCGAGCCGCTGCAGCTGCTGGTTGCGACTATTTTGTCGGCGCAGTGCACTGACGAGAGGGTGAATGCAGTAACGCCAGCGCTCTTCAAGCGCTACCGCACGGCGAAGGATTACGCCAATGCGGATTTGAAGGAACTCGAGACGCTCGTGCACTCAACCGGCTTTTACAAGAACAAGGCCAGGAACATCAAGGCCGCGGCTGCGATGATTGTTTCGAGGTTTGGCGGTAAAGTTCCGGAGGACATGGCAGATTTGCTGCTTTTGCCGGGCGTGGCGCGCAAGACCGCGAACGTCGTGCTGGGCGGCGCCTTTGGTAAGGTTGAGGGAATCGTGGTGGACACGCACGTGGCGCGGGTGAGCCAGCTTCTTGGCCTGACCCGGAATAAGGAGCCGGCGAAAATTGAGCAGGACTTGATGACTGTCGTGCCGCGGGGCGAGTGGTGGAGATTTTCGAACTGCCTGATAGCGCATGGAAGGCGCGTGTGCATTGCACGAAGGCCGAAATGCGACCTGTGCGTGCTGAACAAGCTGTGCCCGTCGAGCTGGGCCTGAGGCTGGTGGGATGAAAAAAACCGATGCTGCAGAGCTTAAGGAAAAATGGCGGGCCGTGCGGGCGGGCATGGAAAAGAAGGAGGAAGCGCCTGCAGCGAAGGAAAAGAAAAAGGCAGGCGCGAAAGGAAATGACGGGAAGGCGAAAATCGGGGCAGGGGGCGCACTCTCATTCGTAGTTCATGAGCATCACGCCACGCATTTGCACTGGGATTTCAGGCTCGAGATGAACGGCGCATTGCGAAGCTGGGCAGTGCCCAAGGGCCCGCCGCTCGACGAGGGCGTGAACCGGCTCGCAGTCGAAACCGAGGAGCATGCGCTGGAGTATGGCAAGTTCGAGGG
>CABMJK010000027.1 GCA_902386535.1 Candidatus Burarchaeum australiense
AGAGGATTTTCATTGAGAAGTCGCACCACGCTCACCAGCCTGAGAAGCCTCAGCAGGCACAGAAGGTTTAGAGAGGAAAGCTGGCATTCTGGCGGGCGGCGGATTACGACCTTAAACTTATATAGAGGCCCGGCCAGAATCAAGGCATGACGATGGGCAACTTGGGAGTCACGAATTACCCGGACGAGGAGTTGAGGAGCACGGACATTTCCGGCAGGTGGCTTTATGACGCCCGCATAGAACTCAAGACTAATTTCGTGAATTACCTTGAGGCAGGAATGAGGAAATTTGACCCGAACTTCTCTTTCACTCCGCAGGAGAGGCAGGGGCTGCAAAAGATAATTGACGAGATACTGGACCCCGCCAGCGGACGCATAACTTTGATAGAGGATAAGCCCCCGAAGTTTTCCGGCTGCTATTACCCTTCTGAACGCCGGATTGAACTGAACTCCGCCGCGTTTAAAAACAGCACGGACCTGATGAATGTATTGACGCACGAACTTTTTCATTACATTTCGTACGCGGGATGGCCATCAACGGTCTTCGGCGATAAAAGGCCGAGTTTTTCGGAAGGGGCCGGGGACTTTTTGGCCGCGCTCATAACTGTGCAGTGCTCGGAATTCCAGGGCGGAAAATATAGCCGGTTATTGGCGGAAGGCTATTCGGTTGAAAATTTCGCAGTATACGCGCTTCTGAAGTCTGGCCGCGTGAAGCCCCACGCGCTTTTGGAGGCCCTGCTGGGCAGCGCGTATCAGGGGGAATTTGCAGATGGAGGAAACCCCGAGGCGGAGTTCGTGAGGCAGGTGGAGAGCGGGGCGCGGCCGGGCATCGTGGACGAGCTTTTCCCGGAGAGCGGGGAATACATGACTCCGACCCTGGGCAGGCGCGCGGATGAGGATGGGTTCGTGAGGAGCAGGGCCGCCATTTTCGACCTCCTTGCCGAGCTCGGAATTGACGTTGACGGGATGGCGACGGAGGCCCATGAGGACCTGCAAGTGGATTTGTTCAATTGGGCGTGGTGAGGAACATGGCGCGGGAGAAGAAAAGCATCGTTGAGGCCGTGAGGGAGCTGGAGGGCTCGACCGAGGCGCAGGAGATGCGGGACCGGCTGGCCGAGCTTGCAAAGAGGCTTGCCGAAGCAAGGGGCGCGGGCTCCGAGATGACTGAAATTTTGGATGACTTGGCCAGGACCAGGCGGGTGCTCGGGGAAAATTCGGGCCTGAACGCACTCTATGGCCTTCAGGCAAAGCTGCTCGTGCAGGAGGCGGAATTCAGGCGCACGGGCAGGAAGGTAATAATCGATTAACGCCGGCAGAAGGCCGGCATTCCCGGACCCCTGAAGGGCCCAAAAAGCAACCTTTTTAACCGTTTTTGCCCAATTCTACGAACGCGCGCGCGTGCGCGCCCCCGGGCGGAGGGTGCTTTATTAAGATTGGACGAGCGAGAAGGATGCCGGGGGTTTGCAGGCGGGCGACAGAAGGCTGATTTGATGGTCGAGGATAGGGAATATACCGCGAAAGACATCCAGGTCCTGGAGGGCCTCTCGGCAGTCAGGAAAAGGCCCGCCATGTACATCGGGGATACGGGAGTGCACGGGCTGCACCACCTCGTTTACGAGATCGTGAACAACAGCATAGACGAGGCCCTGGCAGGCTATTGCAAGAACATCGAGCTTACGCTGAAGAAGGACGGGAGCGTCGAGGTGCGGGATGACGGCAGGGGCATACCCGTGGACATTGTGGCCAAGTATAACAAGCCTGCCATCGAGCTCGTCATGACAACGCTGCACGCGGGCGGCAAGTTCGACAAAACCGTTTACAAGGTGAGCGGAGGGCTGCACGGGGTGGGCCTGAGCGTCGTGAACTCGCTGTCCGAGTGGCTTAGGGCAGAGGTGTGCCGGGACGGGAAGAAGTATGTGATAAGCTACGAGCGCGGCAAGGTGGTTAAGCCCCTGCATGAGGAGGGCGAGGCCGAGGGCCGCGGAACTGCAATCATATTCAAGCCCGATGCGCAGATTTTCGAGAGCACGGAGTTCAATTTCGAGAGGCTGATAAACCGTCTGCGCGAGCTCGCGTTCCTGAACAAGGGGCTGCGCATCCATGCCAGGGAAGAGGAGAGCGGAAAGGAGGCTGTTTTCAAGTATGACGGCGGGCTGGTGGAGTTCGTCAAATACATCGATACCGGCAAGGCGGCCATTCATCCGACGGTCATTTACGTCGAGGGCGAGAAGAGCGGCACAAAGCTCGAGGTTGCGCTCCAGTATAATGATTCCTACCTTGAGAGCGTTTTCTCGTTCGCGAACGGAATCAACACGGTGGAGGGCGGCACGCACCTGGTGGGCTTCAGGAAGGCGCTTACGCGCGTGCTGAATGATTATGCCAAGGAGGGGAAGCTGCTGCCTAATGGGTTGGGGCTGGCCGGCGAGGACATGCGCGAGGGGCTGACTGCGGTCATCAGCGTGAAGGTGCCCGAGCCCCAGTTCGAGGGGCAGACAAAGGCCAAGCTGGGCAACAGCGATGTGCTGGGCATTGTCGAGTCCATTGTGGGCGAGAAGCTCGGAAAGTTCATGGAGTTCAACCCGCTGGAGGCCAAGGCCATCATAGGAAAGCTTATCGGGGCTGCGCAGGCACGCGAGGCCGCGAGGCATGCAAAGGAGCTGGTGAGGAGGAAGAGCGCGCTCGAGGGCGGGCTGCTGCCGGGCAAGCTGGCTGACTGCGCTGAAAGGGACCCGGCAAAGAGCGAGCTGTTCATTGTAGAGGGAGACAGTGCCGGCGGTTCGGCCAAGCAGGGAAGGGACAGGCAGTTCCAGGCCATCCTGCCCCTGCGCGGGAAGATTCTGAACATCGAGAAGGCGAGGCTGATAAAGGTGCTGGGCAACGCGGAGATAAGGACCTTGATTACCGCGCTGGGCACGGGCTTTGGCGACGAGTTCAATGCCGACAAGGCGAGGTATCACAAGATAATCATAATGACCGATGCGGACGTGGACGGCGCGCACATACGCACGCTGCTGCTCACGTTCTTCTACCGCTATGCCAAGCCGCTGATTGAGAGGGGCTACATTTACATTGCGCAGCCGCCGCTGTTCCTCGTGAAGAAGGGCAAGGAGCAGAAGTACGTTTATGGCGAGCCCGACCTCGAGAAGACCGTAGCCGAGATGGGCGGGTCTGAAGGAGTGGGAATTCAGAGGTATAAGGGTCTGGGAGAGATGAATCCCGTGCAGCTGTGGAGCACGACAATGGAGCCGAAGGGCAGGACTTTGTACCGCGTGACAATCGAGGATGCGGTCGAGGCCGACAGGCTTTTCACGATTCTGATGGGCGATGAGGTCGAGCCGCGCAGGCAGTTCATAGAGAGTCACGCGCTCGAGGCGAAGAACATTGACGTTTAGTTTGGTGAAATGGCGGGAATGAACGGGAACTGATGACGCGATTGATGGCGGACGAAAAGATGATTGCATGGCTGATGAAACCGGAAAGGCAAACCTGAGGAACAGGTTCATAGAGGACGAGATGAGCGAGTCCTACCTGGATTACGCCATGAGCGTAATCGTGGGAAGGGCGCTGCCCGATGTGAGGGACGGGCTGAAGCCCGTGCACCGCCGGATACTTTATGCCATGAGCGAGCTGGGTAACACCAGCGACAAACCTTACAAGAAAAGTGCGCGCGTTGTGGGAGAAGTTTTGGGCAAGTACCACCCGCACGGCGACATGGCGGTTTACGATTCGCTCGTGCGCATGGTGCAGGACTTCTCGCTCCGCTACCCGCTCATAGATGGCCAGGGAAACTTTGGAAGCGTGGACGGCGACAATGCGGCGGCCATGAGATATACGGAGGTGCGCATGAACAGGCTGGCCGAGGCCATGCTCGCCGACATTGACAAGGAGACCGTGAATTTCACCCCGAACTTTGACGGCTCGCTCAAGGAGCCCCTGGTGCTGCCTTCGAGCATACCGACCCTGCTGGTGAACGGCTCGAGCGGCATTGCAGTGGGCATGGCCACGAACGTCCCTCCGCATAACCTGGGCGAGATCGTGGATGCGCTCGTGGCGCTCATTGAGAAGCCGGGCATCGAGCTCGAGCAGATAATGCAGTATGTTAAGGGGCCGGACTTCCCGACTGGCGCGATAATCCATGGGCACAACGGCATATTGTCGGCCTATGCGCATGGAAGGGGGCAGATAAGCGTAAGGGCAAGGGTGGAGTTCGAGAGGCTCGGGGTGAAGGGCAAGGGCGCGAAAGAGGAGGCAAAAGTAGAGGGCGGGGAAAGTGGCGTTTCAAGTGGCGGAAGCACGGGAACGGGGAAGGAAGGCACGGGTGTCGGGGGACGGGAAGGCAGGGAATCGATCATAGTCAAGGAACTTCCCTCCATGGTTAACAAGGCGGAACTCGTCAAGTCCATTGCGGAGCTCGTGAAGGACAAGAAGATCGAGGGCATATCGGATTTGCGGGATGAGAGCGACCGCGAGGGCATGAGGATCGTCATTGAGCTCAAGAGGGATGCGAACAGGGACGTGGTTGTCAACCAGCTTTACGCGCACACGCAGATGGAGACCACTTTCGGCGTCATCAACCTGGCGCTCGTGGACGGCCAGCCGCGCGTGCTCACGCTCAAGGCCACGCTGCAGGAGTATGTGAAGTTCAGGCAGCAGGTGGTGCGGCGCAGGTGCGATTTCGAGCTCGCGAAGGCGAGCGAAAGGGCCCACATCCTCGAGGGGTTGCAGGTGGCGCTCGCGAACATCGAGCAGGTTGTGAAGACCATAAAGGCGGCCAAGAGCCCGCAGATTGCGAAGGAGGCGCTCATTTACAGCTTCCAGATGAGCGAGAAGCAGGCGCTTGCGATTCTCGACATGAGATTACAGAGGCTTACTTCGCTCGAGCGCGAGAAGATTGAGACCGAGCACGCGGAGCTCCTGAAGCGCATCGCGTGGCTCAAGGACGTGCTGGCCGACGAGGCCAAGATTTTCGCCATCATAAAGGAGGAGCTGCTCGATGTGAAGAAGAAGTACGGGGACAAGAGGAGGACGCAGATCGTGGAGTACGAGGGCGAGATTGAGGTCGAGGACCTCATAAAGGAGGAGCAGGTCGTTGTCGTGCTCACGAAAGGCGGTTATGCGAAGAGGGTGCCGCTTGCCGAGTATAAGGTGCAGGGCCGCGGGGGCAGGGGCGTGATTGGCGTTGGCGTGGACGAGAGCGACAAGGATTACGCGGTGGAGCTCACCGTGTGCTCGACCCATGACTACCTGCTGTTCTTTACTGACAATGGCGATGTGCACTGGCTCAAAGCCTACAAGCTGCCGAGCACGAGCAGGTACGGCGTCGGGAAGGCGATCGTGAACTTGCTCGAGCTGCAGGATGCGCGCATTGCGGCCATGATTCCGGTGCGCGAGTTCAGCGACAAGGAGTTCCTGGTGATGGCCACCAGCAAGGGCATAGCCAAGAGGACGAGCCTGAGCGAGTACAGCAGGCCGAGGCGCGGGGGCATAAGGGCCATAACGCTGCGCGAGGGCGACCAGCTCATTGAAGTGAAGCGCACGCGGGGCGGACAGGACGTCGTGCTTGCGACAAGGGAGGGCATGGCCATAAGGTTCAAGGAGGAGGAAGTGCGCGAGATTGGCAGGACGGGCCAGGGCGTGCGGGGCATAAGGCTCAGGGAAGGCGATGCGCTTGTCGGCATGGTCGTGGCGGGCGAGGGCAACAGCCTGCTGACCGTGTGCGAGAACGGGTATGGGAAGAGGACCGAGATGGCCGAGTACGGAGTGCAGGGAAGGGGCGGGCTCGGCCTCATAAACATCCAGACTGCGGGCAGGAACGGGCTCGTTGTCGGCGTGAAGGCAGTGAATGACGGGGACGAGGTAATGCTCGTGAACTCGGGCGGCACGATGATAAGGCTGCCAGTGAGCGACATGCGGGCCATTGGAAGGAATACGATGGGCGTGAGGCTCATGAAGCTGGATGAAGGGCAGAAAGTGACCGCGGTCGCCAAGGTGGTCGAGAAGGAGAACGGGAACGGCGGCAAAATTGGTGAAAGAGACGAACGGGACGGCGGGGACGATAATGGAAAAGACGCAGATTCTGGCGAGGGACGGGAAGCCGTGCCCCCTTCGGGAGAAATACAATACATTTAAATTCATGCGGGAATATGGCTATCGCGTGGTTCCATGGCTAAGGAAAGCGGAATGAAAAGGAAAAAAGAGGTTGAAGAAGGATTCGTAGACAACGCACCGCTTACTTCCAAGATTGGCGAGAAGATACAGAAGGCAAAGCTGACTGTTTCCATAATGCTTACTGACAGAGGGTTGTATGAGAATGCAAAGACACGGCTGAAGGATGTGTACAACGGAGCGGTTTCCAAGATAAGACGCCTGTTCAGGCGGAAATAGGTGCTTGCATGGCTTTTGATAGCGAACTGACTGAGGAAGGGAATATGCTTTTGCAGGCACTGGACAAGTTGTACAACGAGTACAAGCTGCAGATAGACCGCGTCTATGGGCAGAACCTTCCTCTCGACGAGAAGAAAGGCAAGTATGACGGCATAATCTCCGAGTTCAAGCGCAAGGCCGACGAGCTGATTGGGGAAGAGTAAGGGCTTCTTGGAAGAGGGGCGCGGGAATGTTGGGGCGGGTCACGATTAACTCGCTACTTTGAAGTCTATCGCTACTTGGACCACGCGCGGCGCATAGGGAAGAACGACTCTTCTGCCGACTATCTGAATCTTGCGCTTTGCCTTTGCGGCCGCCTTTTGCACGATTGCCTCGGCCTCTGCGAAGGCGCGCTCTTCGCGGGCAAAGCAGTAGAAGTGAATCGTGCAGCCTGGCTTGGCAGCGTAGAAGGCATCGCCGAGGAATTTGCAGGCTGCGGCAGGATAGGTCATGAGTATGCGGTCTGCCCATTTCTTGAAGCGCTTCCGCACAATTGCATGTGCGTCGCCCTGAATCGGCTCGATTATTCCGCCCAGGCCATTGCGGCGTATGTTGTTGGCCAAATATTTTGCTGCATCCGGATTCAGTTCGATGGCCGCTATTTTCACGGCTGGCTGGTGCCTGGCCAGCACAATGGGGAACGGGCCGACGCCTGCGAAGAGGGCCAGGATTTTTTCGCCGGGCCGTGCGAGAGCTGCAATTACTTGCCGTTCGTGCGCGAGGCGCGGGGAGAAATAGGCTTTTGCCACGTCGAGCTCGAACTCGCAGCCATTTTCCCTGTGGAGCGTTGTGGTGCGCCTTTCGCCTGCAAGAAGGGTTAGCTTGCGCACCCGGTATTTACCCTCGCGCTTGCCGGCTTTTGCATAGACTGACGTGAGGTTCGGGTGGATTAGCAGCAGCGACTTGCCTATGAGCTTCGCCTTTTTGGCGAGCGCGGGCGGAATCTCGATGATTGCGATTTGGCCTATCATGTCGAATGCGCGGGGAAGAAGAGGGAGTTGCGAGGCAGGCAGCTTGCCTTTCAAAGCTTCCTCGAGCGAGTGAGGCTTCAACTTGCGTGATTCGAGTTTTTTGCTTGTGATTTTTCCGACGCTGACGCTGATTTTTTTGGTTATCGGGAAATAGACGGACTTGGAATCGCTGGCAGGCTCGCGCGAGAGGTCGAGGGCACCTTGGGCTATCAAAAGTTGGCGCGCGCGCTCGGCGTTTTTCTTTTCGACTGCAAGGCAGAGCCGATTGGTCATGCCAATCACTCTATGAATATCGCCGGCTTGCCCGGCAGTGCCTGCCCGGCCTTCTTCGCGGCTTCCCCGGCTGCCTTGTCCTCTGAAGCAACCACGACCTGGCAGCCGAATTCCTGCGAGAAGTAGTCCGAAGCGTCGCGCAGGGACGAGAATTCAAATGTCTCTTCGGGCGGCGAGGCTGTGAGCTTGTTGATGCTCTTGACGTAGGTTTGCAGGAGCTTCGCGGCCTTGTCGCCCTGCTCCTTTATTTCTTCCAGCTCCATCGCGCGCTTTATGGCAGTGTCGAACTTCTTCTCCTCGAAGGCCATGCGCATGAGCGTGCGCTTCCAGTCGGCCGCGGTGAAGAGCGAGATGCGGGCGGGCTTGCGCTTCACAATCTCGAGTATGTGTTCGATGTCGGCCTTGACCGAAAGTATGAAGTCCTCGGCGCGCTCGATGCCCTCATTTATTTTGCTCTCGTCTGCCTGCGGGAAGCGCGCGGTCGAAGTGAAGCTGAAGTGCTCTGCGAAATATTTCTTGCCCATCTTCTCCCACATCTCCTCGGCCACGTGGGGCGTGAAGGGCGCCATCAGCAGGCACCAGTTCTCCAGGTATTCGCGCAGCGCCGGGCCGGGTTCGCCGCCTTCGGGGCCGCTCGAGCGCTTGAGGTAGTGGCGCAGGTCGTTAACGGTCTGGTAGAAGAGCTCCTGCGTGAGGGCGCGCAGCTCGAAATTCTCGTATTGCGCCGGCGCATCGCGCATGCGCCTGTGCAGGCGCGAGAGGAGCCATTTGTCTATCGGCCGCTCCTCGGCGCGCGGGTTGTGCTTTAGGCTGAGAAGCGATTCTATGAAGTTTATGCGCGAGATTATGCCGCCTGCCAGCGTCTCGTTGAAGTCCGAGTCCTGGCTGAGGTCCGCGCCCGACACGACGCTGAAGCGCACCACGTCCGCGCCATACTTTTTGATGGCCTTGCGCAGGGGCAGGATATTGCCCATGCTCTTGCTCATCTTCTGCCCGTCCATCAGCACGAAACCGTTCGTGACTATCTGCTTGGGCCAGTATTCGCTCGGGAGGATGGCCACGTGGTTGAAGATGAAGTATGTGAGGTGGTTGTGGACCAGGTCTGTCGCGGAATGGCTCGAGTCCAGCGGGTACCAATAGACGAACTCGTTGCGTATCTCATCCAGGTCGGGCGAGCTCGTGCCCTCGCCCAGCAGCACGTAGTTGAAGAAGTTCTCGTCCAGCCGCTCGGGGTTCCAGTCGCGTATCTTGTGCGCTATGGTGTAGAAGGCCATGTAGATTGTCGAGTCCGAGAGGGCTTCTATCATCTTCGTCTCGTCGAACGGGAACTTCGTGCCAAGGCCCTGGTTGCGCGTGCATGCCTTCTGGTGCAGCCAGTCTATGGTGTAGTTGTAATCGCCCCTGTAGGCCTCGGGAATTATTTTCATCTGCGCCAGGCACGCGTGGGCGAACTGCTTCCACTTTTCGTTGCCGTAGTCTATGAACCACTGGTCCTGCACAAGCTTGACAGTGCAAAGCGCGCCGCACCTGCACTTTACGGGACCGTTGATTATCTCGTGCATCGTGATGGCCTGCTTCTCCGCGAGCATGTCCTTCTTTATCAGTTCCTTTGCCTCCATCACGCCCTTGCCCGCGTATTTCCCGACGACCATCACGCCCGTGTGCGCCTCCTTGCTGTAAATCTCCTTTGTCGCGGCCTCGGCCTTCACGTCCTCCTGGCCGGTGATGCCCATTTTCTCGCATATTTCCTTGGCCGGGAAGTTGCCGTAGCCGTCTATGCGCAGCACCTGCACGAGCAGGTCTGGCGTGGCCTTTCCCAAGTCCCGCAGGGCGAGAAAGTCGTAGGGTGCGTGGGCCGGCACGCTCATCACGACGCCCGAACCGTTGGCAGGGTCAACGAAGGATGCGGGGAAGAGCGGCACGGGCTTGCCGTTGATCGGGTTGATGCAGGTCTGGCCCTCGAGCTGCGTGCCCGGGAAGGTTTCCAGTATTTTGACCGCGAACTGCGAGGTCATGCGCTCGGCCGCGGCCTTGGTTATGTAGTAGGCCTCGCCGCCTATCTCGCACTTCACGTGCTCGGCCTGCGGGTTGAACCACACGGAGGTCACGCCGTAAATCGTCTCGGGTCTGAAAGTGGCCGTGAGCAGGTATCCATCGCGGAACTTGAATTTTACGAGCACGAACTCGCCGAGCTCCGGGTCGACGTCGCCCTGCGTATCGTGCGCGCCTATGGCCTGGTTGTCCTTCGGGCACCACGGCACCGGGTGCGAGCCCTTAGTGATGAGGCCCGCGTCCTTGAGCTTCTTGAACTGCCACTGGATGAACTTGTTGAACATGGGGTCGAAGGAGTAGAACTTGCGGCGCCAGTCTATCGAGTAGCCCATCTCGCGCATGCCGTCCTCGATTTCCTTGCTGAAGTAGGAGACGAGCGAGACCGGGTCCGTGAGGCTGGCGATTTTTTCTTCGGGTATTCCGTATATGTCGCGGAAAATCTTGATTATCTCCGGGTCGCGGGCCGCGAGGCGCTTGGCCATGGCGATGATTGGCGTGCCGGTCACGTGGAAGCCCATGGGGAAGAGCACGTTCTTGCCGCACATGCGCTTGTAGCGCGCGTAAACGTCCGTAGTCGTATATGTGCGGCCGTGGCCTATGTGCTGGGGCGAGTTCGGGTAGGGGAAGGCGGCCGTGAGGTAGAATTTTTCCATCTCGCCGGCTGGCACTGCTTCGAAAAGCTGGGACTCGTCCCACTTCTGGCGCCATTTGGCCTCAATTGCGGAAAAATCCATGGTTTCTTTCCTCGGTTGAAAACAATATAAATATAGTTGCGCTGATAGGCTACGATGAGCCTGCGCGCCGTTGCCGGCAAGGAAAAAATCCTTGTGCTAGTCCTTTTCGCCGTCCTTGCGCTCTCGGGCTGCGCTGGCGTGACCAAGACCGGGCCCGGCGGAACTACGGAACTGGTGGGCTACGAGGAACTTCTTGATGCCGGCCATTGGCAGCCCATAGCGGTCATGGCCATTTTCCTCTCGTTCTTCGTGGTTGCAATAGCCTACATGCTCGCCGAAGGACTGCGGATACCGGAGCTGAACGCGTGGGCGAAGAACGAGCTGTTTGAAGTCCTCATATCCGTATTCCTGCTGGTTTCAGTATTCTTCTTGGTGGCCCTGAGCGAGAACCTGTCCCAGCATTTCACGGGGGGGCTGAACCACATCGAGTGGGGCAAGGCCTATCTCGAGAATTTGAAGGTCATCCTGGAGCTGAACATGTATCCGCTCCTGATTTTTGTCGACATGGTCGTGAGCACCCTGGCCACGTGGAACTTCTCCTATGTCGCCGAGATAAGCGCAGTCGCGCTCGTAGTCGGCACCTCGCCCGAATCGGGCCTGAACATGATAGCCGGCAGCCTCATATTCATGATAGACTCCGTGGGAATGTTCATCGCAGTGTCCGTGGCGCAGATGCAGTTTCTCGACTTTGCGGAGAAGTTCGCCCTGGGCCTTTTCCTGCCCCTGGGCATAGTGCTGCGCACCTTCTCGCTCACCCGCAAGCTGGGCTCCACGCTCATTGCCCTTGCCATCACCATGTATTTCGTCTATCCGCTGACGCTGGCGCTGAACCAGGAAATCTTCGACGCAGCCTACACGCCCATCACGAACTGGTGGTATGACCAATCGCTTGCCTTCCCGAACACGCTGGACCCGAGCGCGATACTGATGACGGGGCAGATAATGACTTACAACAATCAGGTGGACCTGGAGTCGGACAAGTATGTGGAAGGGTATACTGCCAAGGAGACAGCCATTACCAAGTTTTGGCAGTGGCTTGCCAATCTGAAGGAGCTTCATAATGTTGCCAAGGACCCGCAAAATTACATGGGCAACAGCAAGGTGGATTCGACGAAGTTCGTCATTCCCGAGATACTCCTGCCGGGCATAGGCTTCATCAAGATGTTCCATAGCCTGATATTCAAGATTTACGGGCCCTGGATGATGCAGACCGCCGTCCTGGTGGTGGTGCTGCCCGTGATCGACATCATAATCTCGATAACTTTCTTCAGGAGCTTCTCCATGGCCATAGGCGGAGAACCGGAGATTATGGGCTTGACGAGAATAGTGTGATGGCATGGTTTCCCCAAGCGGCATTGCATCGGGCGCGATAAGCTACTGCGCCTACAACAGCGGCTTCAACGAGGCCATCGTGCTCGCGTTGCTCATCCTCACGTTCATCGCGGCCATGGTGTACATGGCGGCGCAGTTCGCGCGCAGGCCCGAGTGGGAGGCGTGGGTGAAGATACAGCTCTATCACATCGGCATCTCCACGCTGCTGGCCGCGGGCGCAATCATGTTTGCGGGCCTGGCGTGCGGCGTGTCGCTGTGGGTGGCCGGCGGGGCCCCCTTCACCATCGCGGACCAGCACATAAGCGACCTGTTCACGAACAACATGAAGGTGGCCATCACGCAGCTCATCAAGGTGCAGGTCGTGTCCGAGTATCTTGCCGCCGTGTTTGTCCAGATAGGAGGCGCGACGTTCGGCATGGGCTTTGCGCCTTTCCCGGTCTACAAGATAATATCCAACAACGCGCAGCTCCTCACGAGCCTGGCGCTCCCGTTTGCCTCCTCGCTGCTCGCGCAGCAGATGGGGCTTCAGATAATACATGCGAGCGCGTTCACAGTTCTGCTCCCCATGGGGATAGTATTGAGGGCATTTGGCATCACCCGGGAGGCGGGCTCGTTCATGATAGCGACGGCCATAGGGCTCTTCATCGTGCTTCCCCTCACATACGTGATGGACAAGATGATAATGGAGGGGCCCACGCTCGCGGCAGGGGTGCAGCCGCCGGCCCAGCCCAGCGAGTGCATTGGCGCCACGCGAGGCTACGACAGGGCCGCGGACCATCTCTGGTGGCAGAACGTGTATTCCGAAAATTCCCGCTATAAGTCGCTCATATCGTTCCTTGACAGGATTCCGTTCAGGCCGGATACGCTCATAGCGCCAGCCATGCAGTGCCTGGCATACGTGATACCGCAGGCAGTCTTCCTGCCCGCACTCAACATGATCATAACCATAGCGTTCATCAGCTCGCTCACGAAATTCCTGTCGCGAAATCTCGGTGGTTGAAATGAGAAAAGAAATGATTGCATTGGCGTTCGTGGCCGTCCTGCTCGCGGGATGCACGTTCCCCGCGCCCCCGGGGGCACCGCCGGGCACGGGCGCGACGGACTTCTCGCAGGTGTGGCAGAACTGGCAGGGCGTGGCGGCCATAGCCGTGATCATGTCCGCATTCTTCGTGAGCCTGGGCTACATGCTGGGCTCGTTCTTCAACAACGAGATGATAAAGGGCTGGGCAAAGAGCGAGTTGCTGCAGGTTTTTGCCTCGGCACTGATAGTCGGCGGGGTCATCTGGCTCGTGGCAATGATGACTGCGCTGTCGGGAAGCATTGCGGGCTATACCGGCCTGGCCTGCCCAGCCGCGCCGCCCATGAGCAACTCGCCGAACATGCAGCAGAACGCCAACCTGCTGGGCCTGAACGACAAATACGCGGCCTCGGAATTGATCTATGCGCCATGCCACATCCTGGTGGCGCAGCTTTACCTGGAGATAATGTACGAGAATCTTTTCGAGGAGACGCGGGACATCCTCATAACGGGCTCGCTGCTGTCGGCCATATCGAACTTCAACCTCACGGTGGAGATGATCATTCCGCCGTGGACGAGCATCACGTTCGTGCCATTTGCCTCGGTAAACATGGTTTTCGAGACGCTGGCCACCGTATTCGACATGCTGACCAAGACCATGCTGCTGCTGAAGTTCCAAATCTATTTCCTGAGTTTCGTGTGGCGCGCGCTTTTCCCGATGCTGCTCGTGCTGGGCGTCATCATGAGGACATTCTGGTTCTCGCGCAGGCTCGGCGGCCTGCTCATCGCGTTTGCGATAGGCATTTACGTGGCCTTCCCGCTGCTCTACACGCTGGCATTCTACATACTCGATGGCACGAGCGCGCACAGCTACGTGGTGAGCCTGGAGATGGACAAGGGTTACTGGGACGTGACGTCCGACCAGGAGTGGGCGATTCCGAAGGGCGTTGTGCCTGATGCGCCGGTGCCCACGGCGACGGGACCTGCTGCGCCGGTGCCGCACGCGGAGAGCAACATAATGACGATAGCGAGCAGGTTGCACGCCATAGAGGACAAGAATTACATTGGCGACACTTTGTCCATAGCGGCGACTGCCATCGCGCCCGTGCAGGCAGGCATACCGGACCAGAATAACTGGCTGGTGGGCGATGGCGGCGTGCTCGAGAAGATGGCCAAGCTGCTCGTCTTCGTGACCTTCGTGCCGTTCATAGCGCTCATGGGAACCATAGCGTTCATAAAAGGCCTTTCGCCCCTGCTCGGAGGGGACGTGGAGATTGCGGGCATAACGCACCTCATCTGATGCGGAACGTATGATGTGATTGGATGCAAAAAGGGAAACTCGGAAAACTTGCGGTGCTGCTGCTTGCACTGGTGGTGCTGTCGGGCTGCCTTGGCTTCGGCACGGGAAGCATTAGCGGGCTGCCCAGCGCCCAGCAGGCCGTGCTGCAGAACTGGATAACGATAACGTTCATAACCGTATTCGGCATGTTCATGGCCGTCGGGCTCCTTTACACGGTTGGAACCGGCTTTGGCATTCCGAGCCTGCAGGCATGGTGCAAGAACGAGCTTTTCCAGCTAAGCGCCACGGCCATCATGGTTTTCATGTTGGTGTTCGCCATAACCGGCGCTGACCAGATATCGAAGTCATTCACGGGCACGGGCCAGAGCGCCATGGAAAGGGCGCAGGACTACATGCTCTGCCAGAGCCAGTTCATATGGGGCACCTACAACTACCTGCTCGTGACTTCGGCGCCCATGTCCATCCTCTACAGTTCCACCATACACATAAGGCCGCTGAGAATGGGCTTCTCGCTGCAGCCCGCGAAGTTCCTGCAGCCCGTCATGGACAACCTGGGCATAGCCATAAACATGCTGACTTCCGCTACATGGGCCAGCAGGCTCGTGTATTACCTGCTGCTTTTCGCCCAGGACACGATGCTTGCCATATTCCTGCCGCTTGGCGTGCTGCTGCGGGCGTTCCCCGTGACCCGGTCTATAGGAGGGGCGCTCATCGCCATGGCCGCCGCATTCTACATCGCCCTGCCCGGCGCAGTGCTCATAAATGCCATGATATACCAGGAGCATTATGGCGCGGCATGCATTGCCCAGCCAGTGGCTCCCACGCTCATCACGCCATTCGTAGGTGGGAGAATCCAGGCGCTCGCCGGCGGCTGGACGCATTACGCGCTGGGTGCGCTTGTTGAGGGGACCGGCGGCAAGGCGGCAGCCATATTCGGGAAAATGGGCACGCTTACCTACATCCTCATGGCCATATCCTTTGGCGGCCTGAGCGGCGCTGCCATTCCCTGGCTCCTGTCCGGAGTGCTGGTCGGCGCCCTGACTGCCCTCATGCTGGCCTGGGCGCGGGAGGTAATATTCATAGTGGTGATACTCGGATTCGGGGGCCTGGTCGTGGATTATATGATAACGTTTACGTTTGCGAGGGAGCTCTCGCGGGTGCTTGGCTCAGATGTCAATCTCAGCGCGCTGATGAAAATATTGTGATGACGATGGCAAAGGGAATTGCGGGAATTGGCGTGGACGGGCGCTGGCTGCTGGCCTTGCTGGCAGTGGTGCTGCTGGCGGGGTGCGCTGCCCAGGCTCCGCCTTCTCCGCAGATAGGAAACATCAATCCCGTGGAATCCGCCAGCTGGTGGGGGGACTGGGCGTGGTGGTGCTTCGCCGGCCTCACGCTGAGCACGCTCATCGTGGCCCTCGGATACATGGGTGGCTCGTTCCTGCGAAGCCCCGAGACTTTGGCCTGGTGCAAGGTGGAACTTTACCAGATAGCGATGACCGCGATGATGGTGACGGGTTTCGTTCTTCTCGTGTGGACCCTGGGCTCGCTGGACACTTCGATAATCGGCATAAAGTGCTCAGTGCCGCTGGACCCGAATATTGCTACGCCTGCGGCCGCGGCTGCAGGGACCTATAGCCAGACAGACCCGAGCACCTGGCAGCCCGTGGTCCCGGTTGCGCTCACGCAGGGCTGCAACATGTTCGACTTCTCGATGGTCTATCTGAAGTGGATGAGGCAGCAGACTTGGATAATATACCAGCGTTTCCTGCTCATGTACCAGAAGTATGCGTTCCAGACGTCCATAACGTACGGCGCGGCCATGGGCGGAATCGGTCCCGTGCTGCAGCCGATGGTGTTCCTGCAGCCGGTCCTGAACTACATAATAGTGCAGATAAACTTCATAGCGCCCCAGATGGTGCTCATACTGGTGCTCATAGAGCTCATGCGCTACATCCAGTTCGGCATGCTGAACATCGTGCTGCCCGTTGGCGTGGTGTGCAGGTGCTTCAGCCCGCTCAGGAACTTCGGGGGCGCGCTCATGGGCATGTCCATCGCGCTCTTCCTCTTCTTCCCGTTCCTGCTTTCACTCAACGCCGCGGTCCTCATGCCTTCGCAGGTCATTGACCCGTCCACCGGCCAGCTGACGCGCTATTACAGCGATGAAATCGCGTTTGAGAACGGTATGAACACGGTGACCACCAACATAGACGAGAAGAACCTGGTCGGCCTGGATGCCATCATTCAAAACGAGCCCATTACGGTGAATAGCATCAATGATCAGGGAGATAAAGCGAAGGTGATGAATGACCTGCAGGCAGGGCTTGACAAGTGGGGCGGAGGGACGTGGTATGAGATAGGCGTTCTGCTGGACGGCATAGTGCCGGGCTTCATGAACTTCAGCAGCACCCAGGTCATATTCGGAGCCCTGGTGCTGCCCATCCTGGATTTCCTGCTCATAATTACTGCGGCGCGCGATTTGTCGCGCTTCCTTGGAGAAGAAGTGGACGTGACGAACCTGACTAGAATGATATAGGTGGATTGCATGGTGGACTATCTACATTGGTGGGATTACATCCCGACCGGCGCGGGCGGGCCTGACTGGCAGCAGGGCGCCTCGAACTTGTTGCAAAACGAGTGGGCGGGAGGCTGGCAGGCCGCAGCCATTCTCGCCGTCATGGCCTCGTTCTTCATCGTGGCCATCGGCTGGATGGTGGCCTCGGCCTTCAACCATGCGGGGCTTAAGAGGTGGATACGGAGCGAGATATACCAGGTGCTGGCCAACGCATATCTGGTGATAGGCCTGATGGTCATCGTGGGCGTTTTCCTGGGCGCGGTCAGCTCGGTCACCATTGAAATTGCCACGGCCAGCGGGAACCTGAACTATGTGGACCCGGTTTCGCACGTGAACTATGGCACGGTGAACAACCCGTTCGTGCTCGCGGAGCTGTTCCTGGACGAGAACATACAATGCCTGAGGGCCTGGTTCCTGAACGTCTACCTGGCCGACTCGTTCATCGAGCCCATGGAGCACGCGAACATCGGCGTGGCGGGCATGGACGCGGTGTCGGCTTCGACGGTGCTGAGCCCGATAACGGGCGCGCTTTACTTTTCGGCGCACAACTCCTCGTTCCTGCTGATAATCAACTATTTCCAGAGGCACCTCTTCATCTTCATATACCAGACCATGTTCACCATTTTCCTCCCCATCGGCATAATACTCCGCACGCTGCCCGTGACGCGCGGCCTCGGCGGCTTCATCATCGCGCTCGCCATCGGCCTGTACGTCGTTTATCCGGTGTCCTTCGCCGCGCTGCTGCTTGGCTCGAGGGAAATGCCCAGCGGCCAGTGCTCGCTCATGATAGACGCGAGGGAGGCGGCGGGAATACACATCACCAGCCTGGACACGTATGAATACCACAGGGCCAAAGCCGAGCACTACCTGCCCCTGATATCGAACATGATCGACATCTACAACAACAGCATCCCGTTCCTCGTATTCCGCTCCTTCCTGTTCCCGCTCATAGGCCTCACGCTGGTCTTCACTTTCGTGCGAGCCACGGCTGGCTTCTTTGGAGCTGACATCGCAGAAGTAGGCCGCGGCCTGATAAAGCTGATATAGATTTATATTATTGTGCAGCAGGAAAGGGTTGGACACAACAGGGCTCGTAGCTCAGCTTGGCTAGAGCGTCTGGCTCTTAGCCCTTTTTCGAAGCTTCGGAAAGCAGCGAAGGGGGAAAGAAACCAGAACGTCGTGGGTTCGAACGCGGGGGCGGAAAGCTGCCCCTTCTGCCGAAAATCCCACCGAGCCCGTTGTAAAAATCACACGATGGCGATTGGATGGAAGAGGGGCACGTGCAGGTCATAAGAATCGGACACCGCTCGGCGCGGGACGTGCGCATGACCACGCACGTGTGCCTAGTGGCGCGCGCCTTTGGCGCGGACTCGGCAGTCATCTGCGGCGAGCCGGCCAACGATGTCGTGGAAAGCGTGCGCAAAGTGGCGGAGAACTGGGGGGGCAGGTTCGCGGCGCGCTACGAGCCCTCGTGGAAAAAGGCCGTTCTTGAGGCCAAGAAAAGGGGCGAGGCGATTGCCCATCTCACCATGTACGGCGAGCCGGTGGAAGAAAAAATGGGCGAGATAAGGAAGCGCGGAAAAGTCACGGTGGTCGTGGGCGCGGAACTGGTGCCGGGCGAGATGTACGGGCTGGCGGATTACAATATTTCGGTCACGACCCAGCCGCATTCGGAAGTGGCGGCGCTCGCCGTATTTTTGGACAGGTATTTCGGCGGGAAGGAGTTGGGCGCGGAATTCAAGGGGGCGCGGCTGCGCATAGTTCCCAGCGCAAAAGGCAAGCGTGTCGAGGAAACGAATATAAAGGGGTAAAGCAATATACTTGTGGCGACAGGGGTTTGCTATGATGAAGAAGGGCATCAAAAAAGCGAAAGGTGCTCGAAGGTTCCATCTAAGGCATTACCATACGGTTTCTAAAAACAGGCCTACTTCGAAGTCGAAGGTGAAGCGCATGGCCATGCCGAAAAAAACGCAACCATCGAAAGGCGCCGCGAAGTGCGTGAAGAAGCTGCTGGCAGAACCGATCATTGCTAATTCGATAATGAGCCTTGCGGGCGAGAACGCGGCCGTGGTGCTGGGCCAGATGGACGGCGCGATGAGCGACGAGGAGATTGCCCGCGCGTGCAAGTTCAAGGTAAGCGACGTGCGGGCGGTGCTGAACAAGCTGCACGCGCAGGGCATTGCGGTTTACGAGCGCACACGGGACAAGGACACGGGCTGGTACTACTACAAGTGGAGCACGAACATGGGCGCCATCGAGAAGATGCTTGATGAGGGAAAGAAGAGCGAGAAGCTCGCCATCGAGGAGAGGCGCAAATACGAGAGCGCTTACAACCTTTACGTCTGCTGCAAGTGCATGCAGGAGAAATATCCTTTCGAGACCGCGCTCGACTACTTGTTCAAGTGCCCGCAGTGCGGCTCGTCACTCGAGTATCAGCAGCCCGAGGCGAGCATGACTAAATCTTCCAGGCAGGCGGAGAGAAAATAGGCGGGGCGGGCCCATGCTCAAACCCGAACTGAATGCTTACGCAGTTCTTGAGCGGGACGGAAATTATCTTGTCCTTAGTAGGAAAAATGGATTTTGAGAGTTTCCCGGCGGAGGAATCGAGAAGGGCGACCGGCCGG
>CABMJK010000028.1 GCA_902386535.1 Candidatus Burarchaeum australiense
AACTGGAGAAGGGGCAGAGGCTGCATTCGGCGCGCTCGGGAATGAAGCCATAGCCGCGATGTTTGTGCAGAACCCGCAACGGGTGGTTGATGCATTCACTGATATTGACAGGGCCATTGAAGGAGATAAACGCGGGGCGTTCTATGCGCTCGGTAGTGAAGGAATAAGGACGCTGTTCGTTCAGAATCCCGATGCGTTCGTTGAGCTTGCCAGGGTTGCCGGAATTAGGACGGCGAATGCATTTTATTTACTTGAGAATGAAGAGATAGCAGCAAGATTTACGCAGAATCCGCAGCAAGTGGTTGATGCAATCTCGGAGATAATCAGGGCGGCGGGAGCAGGCAGTAGAAGGGTGTTTTGGGCGTTTTATGATGGGGCAATTGTCGGTAAATTTTTAGATTACTGCGATAAGAAAATAAGTCTTGACCAGATTATGATAATGATTCTTTCTTCTGATGACGTTTCGGGGAGCCTTGGCGGACCGCTTGATGAACTGCATGCCGATGGCCCCAAGAGGCAGAAATATCTCGACTCCCTTTCAACGTTGCAGGTGTTTGCCCTTCTCTGCAGCGACCCCGAACATTTCTACACGTCTTCAAACCACATGCTTTTTGACAGGCTCCGGAAAGACCTCGGGACTAAAACCGTCAATGAGTTGTTCGTTGAATACGGGGTGTTTGGAACTGAGCAATGCAGAAATTTCCTGTTCAGGGCAATAAATTATGATAGGCTCTATGGAAAGAAGGACTCTTTGCTTAAGGCGGCAGATGTAAAAGGGATTCTTCCGACGCTTCTGGAGCCCCTCACCTCGAGCGCATATGATAAGACGTATCTCACCCAGCTTGCAAACGCCATCAGCATGATTAAAGGGATACCGGAAATTCTCGAGCAGATAAAACCAATCGTTGAGGCCCGGTTGGGAGAACAGAACTTAAGTGCTGAGTGGAGGGCCGCGCTTGAATTCATATGCGTCCTTATCGACCCCAAAACCAGCCTCGTGAGCGATGAGAAAAAGACTGAAATCAAGAAACTTGAAGGCGCAGACATTTTTGACCCCGAACTCTACAAAAACGACGGGAAACTAACTGTTCTCCAAGTGTTTGACAAGGAGGATACAGGAAAAGATCACTGGGGAATGACGGTAAGCTGGTTTACCCGGTATTTTGGAAAAAAGCCGACCACCGGGGCCAATGGCGAACTCATTTATGAGAATTCAACCGCCAAGCTCATCCTTTTCATGGGAGAAAATGATGGGGCGAATCAGGAATTCATCCAGCAACAGCTTCAGGAAACGCCCAACCTAATAGCCACTTTTAGGGGCCACAGCTTCAGCTTGGAAGATAATTTCCCGCATGAAATCTTTGGAAACGAGAGCGGCCACATATTGTTCATTCCTGGAAGCTGCGGAAGCGCACTCAGCATCCCAGACTACGTCTCGGCCAACCCGAACACGGATTTGCGCTTTGTGAGTACCTCATCCACAGGAAGAGGGCAGGTCACGAACGCAGTAGTTGAGGCATTTCTCGGAGCAGGAAGGAAAAAGTTTGAAGAGTTTCTTGCTGATGCACAAAATAGCATAGTCAGGCAGGGAGGAGATGTTTCAACCTTGAAGGTCTGGACCAAGGGAGAGGCGCTTATGCGCTATGTCCTGAATGAAACTGGTGGACCGCCCGACCAAACCATCGAGGTCCAACCCGACCCACAGTTCTATTAGCAACGCCCTTACCCCAGGTCTTGACTGCTGTCAAAAGCCTCAGGCGACTGACAAGCGCATGCTTGGCGGGTTTTGAGCCGACGCACATTTTTCTTCGAAAAATGGCGCTCCATTTTCGCGCAGCGAAAATGCGGGAGGCTCAAAGCCGAGGCTGAACGAAGTGAAGCCTCAGGCGAGATTTGAACTCGCGGCCTCGTCCTAATCAGGACCCAGGTCCCGATACCTCCTACGCAAGAGTTTCGGATACCTTCCCTAGAAAATACAGCCCAACACAAGCCAGGTCTTTTCTTTCCGGGGGGTTTCTTTTCTTCGAGAAAAGAAAGGCCCTACCAAGGACGCGCTCTGCCACTGAGCTACTGAGGCGCAAATGTTTTCATCGGATAATTTCGTATCCAAAGTGCAACCAAATTACCCACACCAACTCTAATAAGCATATCCCTGCCCAGCTGCAAGCCCGGCGTCCGGCTTCGACGATTCCAAACATTAAAATAGAGGTCAAGCGAGAATAACAGCATGGCGCAAATGAAGGTGCAGGAGCCGGAGGCCGCGGATCCCGGTATTGAACGGAAGCGAATCGATGGCCAGATGTGGCTGGACAACGCCAAAATCTATCTTGCTGCAAAATTCGTGGACAACCTGGAAGCTGGCTTGCAGAAAATTGACCCGGGCTTCAAGTTTACGCAGGCACAGCGAGACCATCTGCTGATATTTGTGGGTGCCATGCTGGATTCCGATAATGGCCGCATAATCCTGGACTTTGGCGCATCCGACAATCCCATATTAAGTGCACGCAGGGGCTATTACGACCCGTCAACGGGGAAAATACACCTCAATATGTCCAAAATTGGCTCCGAGGAAGAGCTGCTGTATGTCTTGACTCACGAACTGTTTCATCATATTTCATTAACTGGCGCGGCTAAAGACGCATTTGCTTTAAGAAACCCGTTTCAGGAGGGTTCGGCTGAGTTTCTAACTCAATTGGTGCTGAGGCAGGACCCGGAAAAGGCGGCTAAACTAGGCCTGGCAGGGTATTCTCTTGAAACTTTCGAGGTATTTGCGCTACTTAAGAGTGAAGCGGTTACCTTGCCTGCTTTTTTAAGTGCGTTCTTGGGCGCCAATTACGCGAATTCGTTTACTACTGCGGGAAAGCCCGAGGATGAATTCGTGGACCAGCTGGATAAAATCAGGCCCGGCGCAGCAGAAGATCTGTTTCCGGATCTCCACTACTACACGTTTCAGAGCATCATCAGTGATTCTCAGACGTATGCATCGCGGGAAATCGGGGCTTTGACCGAAATCCTGATTGCGCAGAAAACGAATTTGGAGGATATTGCGAGAAAGGGAGCGGAAGAGTATGGCATTCGGGTGTACGCGCCCTCTCCAAAAATCATTGAAGGGGCGCCGGAGAGAGGGCAGACGATGGACGAGATTACCGTGGCCGTCACAGGAAGCAGATATTTCGCGCCCACTCCCGGCCTTTCTCTGCGAGCCACCAGGGCGCAAGGAGAGGATGGCGCTACTTTCGAGATATGGCATCAGGACGCCCGCGTAGGAACGGTTAGTGTGAGTAACGATGAACTGGAGAACCTGGCACGAATCAGATTATCCATGAGCGAGATCAGGAGCGTTGATGGAACGACGTATGAAATACTCGTTCCGATTGACGGTAGCTCAAAAAGCAGCAGTTATAGAATAGGGAAGGAGGAGATGGCGGCGATATTGGCGGCCTCGGGCTACACGATCGAACAGTTTGAGCAGATGGATGCAAAAACGAAAGTAGATGTTTTTAAGAAAGCAGTCGTAAAAGCGGTGGAAATCGGCATAACTGCAGAGGAAACGTGATGAGTTTTGGGGATGAGGTTGAACAAAATGGCAGAAAATAAAAGCAGCAACCTGCTGGAAAGCCTCGGGGCAATTGAGAATTCCGAAGGGGCAAAGGAAATACGGGAGCGTCTGGCAGATATAGCCAGGCGGCTTGGGGGCGCCCGGAAGGGGGCGGCCATGGACGAGATTTTGGAGGACTTGGCGAGAACGCAGAGGGTCCTTGATAAGAATTACAACCTGAAGGCGCTTTACGGCCTGCAGGTGAAAATCCTGCAAGAGGAGGCCGAATTTAGGAGAACCGGAAAGAGAATAGTTCTGGATTAGAGGCTGCAGCAAGCGATGGCTTCAGAACACGTTTTTAAGCAGAATGGTGTCCTCGCGGCCCGGCCCGATGCTCACCATGGCAAGCTTCGCGCCGCACTCGCGCGCTATGAACTCGAGATAGCACCTGCAGTCTGGGTGCAGCGCCTTGTAGCCTTTCCTTGCAATCTCGCGCCAGCCCGCGGCGCCGGGGTCGGGCCAGCCCGCAAACTCCTTGTAAACCGGCTTGCACCTTGCGAGTTCCGAAGCCCGCTGCGGATGTAGTGCGGTCCTCTTGCTGTCGAGCTCGTAGGCCGTGCACACCTTCACCTTGTGCAAGCCGCTCAGCGTGTCGAGCTTGGTCATGCACAGGTGGCTCGTGCCGTTCAGCATGCATGCGTATTTGACTGCAACCAAATCGAGCCAGCCGATGCGCCTCGGCCTGCCGGTCGTAGTCCCGTATTCCTTCCCCTTCTCGCGTATCTTGTCTGCGAGCGCGCCGTCGAGTTCAGTCACGAGTGGGCCGGAACCCACGCGCGAAGTGTAAGCTTTCACCACCCCGGCGACCGAAGCGATGGCCATCGGCGGCACTCCGGTTAGCGAGCACGCGGCGCCGCTTATTGTGTTCGAGGAAGTGGTGTAGGGATAGACGCCGTGATCAATGTCGAGCAGCGAGCCCTGCGCACCCTCGAAAAGGACCTTCTTTTTCTTTGCGAGCGCGGAATTTACCTCGAAGGCGACGTCGCCCATGAAGGGCGCAAGCTTCCTGCCATAATCAGCATACTGCTCGATGAAGTCGTTGATTGCGGCCGCCTCGTCGCCCAAACCGTAAACGCCTGCAATTTTCCGTTTTAGCTCCTGCAGGAATTTCGCTCGTTCGGAGTATTCACTCGAACCGGTTATGTCGCACATGCGCAGGCCGAGCCTGTCCGCCTTGTCAGCATAAGTCGGCCCGATGCCCCGCTTGGTCGTTCCCGCGCCATACTTTCCTTTCAGCGCGTCGGCCGCGCCGTCGACCAGCTTGGCATAGGGCGTGACCACATGTGCCTTGCCATCAATGAGCAGGTTGAGCTTGGGCGCGGCCTTGCGGGCAGCGTCAATCTCGGAAAGCAGGACTTCGGGGTCAACAACCATGCCCGCCGCGAGCATCACGCGCTTGCCCGAGAGGACCCCGCTCGGCATCAGGTGGAACTTGTGCACCTTGCCTTTCACGATGACCGTGTGACCGGCATTCGCCCCGCCGTTGAAGCGCACGACCAGGTCTGCCTTGCCTGCGAAATAGTCCACGACCTTGCCTTTTCCCTCGTCGCCCCACTGGAGGCCAACAACAACTGTGCCTGGCATGGTTGGCTATTTGTAGGCAAGTATTAAGTATTTTCGAAGTCCGCATATGCGCATGAAATATCCCGAGTTCCTGCGCAAGCTCAAGCGGGGCCCGCAGGTCATCCTGCCCAAGGATTTCGGCATGATAGTGGCCTTCACCTGCGTGGGCCACGAGAGCGTGTGCGTGGATGCGGGCGCGGGCAGCGGCTGGCTCGCCTGCATGCTCGGCAACATCTGCAAGAAGGTGGTGAGCTACGAATGGCGCGAGGAGTTTGCCGAGATTGCGCGCAAAAACACCGAGCGGGCCGGGCTGAAGAACGTCGAAGTGAAGGTGAAGGACGTTTTCGCTGGCATCGACGAGCGCGAAGTGGATCTGGTGGTACTCGATTTGGCCAATGCCGAGAACGCGGTCGCCCATGCGCACGCGGCGCTCGGGAAGGGCGGCTCGCTCGTGGGCTATTTGCCCCATGCCGAGCAGGTGCAAAAGTTCGTGGCCGCCTGCGAGGCCGCGGGCTTTGCCGAGGCCGATATTTTCACCATCGAAAACATGGTGCGCGAGATGCTTGTGCGCAAGCAGGGCTTCAGGCCGGACACGAAAGGACTGTGGCATACGGGCTATTTGACGTTCGCCAAGAAAGTGTAGGCAGTAGTCGAAATGAATGTGCAGGGTTTAAATTAGCCGACTTCCAGCTTACTTCATGAGAAATGCACGTATGTTTTGCATCCTGCTAGGCGCGCTTTTTGTCTGCGGATGCGCGCAGATTCCGGGCGGCGGAGGCGTTTTCGTCAATACTGAACGGGTTACTTACGCGGGAAGCGATCAGGTAGTGAATATAACTGTCTTCAACAACCGCAGCGCGCCAATCTACTATGTGAGCGAGTGTGGCGGCACATATGACCTGTATAGGTTTGGCAAAGGGGGCGAGTGGTATCGGCAGTCCCGCGGACCATGCTATACGATTATGACGTATCCTCCTCCTGGACCAACTATAGTCGAAATAGGGGCTGGAAAAAGCGCCTGGATAGGGATGGAGGACGTGGGCGCTGGAACAAAATACAAAATATCGTTTGACTACTATACAGATGCGCTGCTGGCATATGCGCGGATGGGCGCGCAGACCGCATTCTCCGAAGAGTTCGAGCTGATAGCAACACCACCCATACGCGAGGGGATTTTCGTTTCAGTTGATAAAAACCAGTACGCCAAGGGAGATGTCGTGAGGATAAGCATATTGAACAACAGGACGGAAACCATCCAGTATTTGTCGGGTTATTCGCCCGATGTATGGATGCGTGCAGGAGCAGGATGGTCTGGCTGCCAGCTCCTGAACGGGAGCCCGTGCATTACGGAGGGCGTTGTGACTGCCTCATACGCATTCCTGGAGCCCGGAAAAAGCGCGGTGTTTGAGTGGAACCAGACGCAGCGAATCGCCGGCACGTACGTAATCCGTTTTGATTTCGATAGCATGGCCAGCGGCATGCAGGGTTATGCGTATTCGGAGGACTTTGAGCTAGAATAAACGTGCGAGCTCCAGAATCTCCTCGTTGGTCAGCGAGAACACGCGCCGCTCGTCGAATTCGGTCTTGATTGAGGCGGCTTTTGAGTCATAGGCATCTCGGAGAGCGCGGCGCACGGTGCGCGACTTGTGCTGGAAGAGCTTGTTGATGAAATCCGACTGCGAGGCGGTGGCAGTGAACTTCTTCCTGTGCAGCTCGATGATGGCCGAGTCCACCTTCGGCTTCGGCTTGAATGCGGTGCGCGGCACGCGCTCAAGCGCCCAGACGTCGAAATGCAGCTGGCTCATCACAGAAAGGCGCGAGCGCTTCTTGTCCCCGGGCTGCGAGAGCATGCGGTCCACGAACTCCTTCTGCAGGCACAGCACCGCACGGTCAAAGCTCATTTCCGCGAGCTTGAAGAGCAGGGGTGAGGAAATCACGTAGGGCACGTTCGAGAAAACCACGTCGAAGTGCTTGCCCGTGAACTCGAGGTCAAGGAAGTCGGCGTGGATGATTTCGAGGTTCGCGTGGCCTTCGAGAAGCGGAAGGAGGCGCTCGAGCATGCGTGCGTCCTTTTCCACGGCCGTCACGTGCCTGGCGCGCTCCGCAAGCAGAGTTGTAAGCCTCCCATCTCCCGCGCCTATCTCGAGGACAGACTTGCCGTCTGGACAGGCATACTCTATCTCGCGGTTGATGACACGGTAGTCTGAAAGAAAGCACTGGCCGAGACGCTTTGAGCGCAGGTCCATAAATTCAGCCGTTTAGAAGTGGTGCTCCCTGGCCTGCGAGGGAGGCCGCACGAACAAGTAGTGGTTCTCGTTGCCCCGCAGCTCCTGTTCTATCCTGAGCACGAGCAGGTTGGCCGGGTCGGGCAGCAGCGAGACGCGCTTGGCTATGTCGGCCATTGTCTCGAACTGCTTGCGCTCGCGCTCCGCGATTATGGCCTCCAGGTGCTTCTTGCCTATGCCTGGCAGGAGCGTCAGCTGGTTCACGCGCATGGTGATGGCGCCGGACTTGTTGTAAAAGTTAACGAAGTCGGACTCGCGCGACATGATTATGATTTTTATGGCGTTCTTGAGCTCGTTCTTCGCACCCGTGGTGAGCTGGTCGTAGCTTATCCTGCCCTTTATGTGGTCGACCTTGTCCCGGTTGTCCTTGCCCACGTTGACTGTTTCCGCTATCGAAAGCGAGGTCTCGGGCTTGGGAGTGGCCTCGAGCAGCGTGAAATAACTCGTGCCCAGGAGCTGCGCCAGGGGCTGCTTGGTCATGTCCGTGGACTTGCCAAGCGGCAGGTAATCTATGACCACTGCCTTTTCCTCGAGCTGCAGCATTTGTCCACCCATCACGGCCATCACATCGAAATTGTTCAGAGCCTAATCCGCTTCTGCCTTCTTGGCTTCGGATTTCTTTCCGCTTGCCTTCTTTGCCTCTTCATCGCCAGCAGCTTCAGCTGGGGGCTCCGCAGCCGCGGCTTCGACCGCGGCCTTCTCGGCAGCCGCAGTCTCCGCCAAGGCCTCCTCGGCCGCTTTTTCCACGGCAGCTACATGGGAGCGCCTGGTGCTTGCGGCCTTCTGCAGGATTGCGAGAATCTGCTCGACTTCCTTCTCGTTCAGCGTGTAGCGCTCCTTGGAAACCACGGCCAGGAGCTGCTCCTTGTTTACGGGCAAAAGGTCGACGAGCTTGCACGCGACCTCGGGTGTGAGCTTCTCCATCTTCATTAGTTCCTTCACCATTGCCTGCGCGTTCTTCGAAGTCGTGGACGCGACCTTCTGCGCATATTCCAGCGTGGTCTGCTGCTCGAACGACAGCTCATGGCCCGCCTTCTGCTCCTCGAGCAGCGCCTTTACCTCGGCCACTGTAACCGGCCTTGCGGATTCTATGTTTCGCCCTATCATCACATCACCTTTGTCAAATCCACGCCGTCTATGACGAGCCGCTTGACCATGTTGTGGTCGGCAACCTCGACAAGGTAGGAGCTGCCGCGCAGCCCTATGATCATGCCGGTCTTGCCACGGTAGCGCGGATGCGGCATTGAACGCGATGACGCCTGGGTGATGTGCACCCTGTCACCGACGTTCAGCACCTTGAGCTTCCTGCTGACCGTTAGCGTCGTCCTGCTCCTCTTCCGGAGCAGTCTGCTTCTTTTTGATAGCCTTCCCAATGAACGTTTCATACACTCAGCCCCTCCTCTCAGGGGCTATTGTGCACGCTAACTATTTTAAGGGTTTAGACTGCGACCCGAGCGAGGCTGGCCTGCACTTCGAACGCAGGGTCCGCCCAAATCGACCAGAAACAAGATTCTTAAAGGACGGGCGTCCAAATAGTGTCATGAGTCCGGGTTATGCACAACAACCCTCGCCTTCTCAGGGAATCAGCACTGAACAGCTCCAGGCCATGTCAACAGATTATGCCCAGTCGCGAATCAACCTGCTCAAACCGCACGACACCCAAGACGGACAAAACGTAAACTGCGGCTATGTTCAATCAATAATCAACAGGCTCGACGGGAGAATTCAGAAATATCACGACATCCTGCAAACATTGGACATCAGCAGCCCCGAGTACAACAACTACCTCATCCTCATCGCGCGCCTCCAGGAGGTAAAAAACAACCTCAACGACATCATCGGGCAGATCGAGGCCATGCCCGCCAAGTTGTCTGCAAATGACCCGAATCTCCAGCAGGAGTTCCAGAAGCTGTATGGTCTCACCACGAACGTGCTCGCCCTGGAGCGCTACTCGTACCAGATTGGGTGGCGTGAGGAGCTGACGGGCGATAATGGCGCTCACGGCGCGGAATTCAGGAACTACCTCCTGGGCGGCATGGACGATATCAACAAGCTCATAGCAGAGCTCCAGAACCCGTCTTCAGACTCCCCCTACCGCTGTTTGGACCAGAGGACCCGCAATGCGATGATTGAGCGGCTGGGCTACCCTATGGACTACCTTAGGACGGCCGTGCACGATTTCGACCTTGTTGGCAGCGACACGCAGTGGATAAACCCGGCTACGGGTGAAGTCGTACCGGACACGGTCGCACGGGCCGACGCGAGCAATGCATGCGGCGCATTCAATGGCTGCGAAATCGAACTTTCGAATCATTTGCATGCAAACGACCTCTACAACCAGGAGGTCAGAAACGGGACCGCGCCCTGGATTGCGCGGCTGCATTCATTGGGCTTCAACGCGCAAACGTGGGCGGATATCGGAATGGGCGTCCTCGGCTTAGTGGCTTTGGGCACGGGAGACGTTCCTGCGGCCGGCGCAGTGAGCATATACTTCTCACTCCGCGGGGCGGAGAATAACGCGATATACGTAATCAATCACGGCTCGTTCGACTGGAACCAGGAAACCGTTGGCAACACGGTGATGATGCTGGCCCCGCTCACGGGCTCGCTTGGAGCGGCCTTTGAAGGCACGCCTTTGGGCACGACTTTAAGCCTGTCCTCACAGGCAGGCGGCCTTTACCTTTTGACTTCGGGCGGAGGCAGCATTCTTTCCACCATAGCGGACGGAACCAAAACAGGCTTCACGCCTTCCGACTGGGGCAACATTGTTCAGAACGGCATCTTCGTAACCGTGGGAGTGATAACCATAGCCAGGCCGGAGGCAGCCGCAAAAGAGACGGACAGGCTGCGACTCGAAAAAGACCCGATTGCAGAGGGAATTCGAAACGGCGACCTCCTTGAGAAAGTGCCCACAAGGACAGGCGGCACGAAAGGGGCTTCTTCAGGAACGGCGCTTCTTCCTGACGGCAAGCTGCCCGAGGTCGTGGCAGCGGAAAACCTGGCCAATGGAATTCTGAGCGACGCGAACAAGCGCCTGCGGAACGGCACGGATGCGGATAAGAGGGCGTTTTGCCAGGAGCAGAGAAGGAGCGGCGGCCTGGAAAAAGCAGAGCGGGCGCTCCGAAAAACCGGCATTGCCGAAGATGGAATTCTGGCAGACCAGCTCGGAGAAGTAAGACGCGAGGCCGAGGCATTCAGGCATGAAGATGCCCAGGCGTTTGCCAGGAAAATGGCGGGCGACACGGAGGCCATTCGCTCCGGCAGCGCGAACGAACGGAAATTGATGATGCCCGAGCTTGAAGATGCATGCTATCAGCTGGGTCGTACAGCAGCGGAAAAATGGGCAGGACTAATCTCCAGACACGTGTTGAACAGCCCGGCGCACAAATGGGGCAGCAAGGAGGCATTCGTAAAATACGACCGCTTCCTGAAGGAAAATTCAGGATATACGGTGGAAGACTTTGTCAGTGCATACGACACCGTAAGCCGGCTGAGGGAAATGAAGAAAAACGGGCAAGTGCCTGCTGCATGGAACCTGGGCCCCATAGGCGAACCCGTGGGCGTGAAGTTTCTTGAAAGGTATGCAACGGTCCTGGATATCATGGGTGCGGGCGCGGAGGCAAAAGAACTCAGGGGATTTGCATTTGCCAGCGACTATGGCGCAGACCTGAGAATGATGGAGGGCGGCCTGGTGAAGGAGACCCAGCTTGCCAGAGCATATGTCATCCTTGGAGAAAACGTATCAGTCGAGTTTGTTGGTTTTATCAAGACGATGATAGCGAAGGGCGACTGGCCGACGACAGCCGAAGGCGAAAAGGCACTGAAGAGCTGGATGACGAAGGCCTATGAGGCGTGCAGGAAGGCGGACCCGAATTCGCCCGCCTATGACCCGAACAGCCCCAAGCTGGAAGTGCAGGATTTCATCGATGCCTATGATATTCGGAAAAAGACGGAAGGGTACGAGACCATCAACCCCGACCCTGAAACGCTCGGCAGGGTGATCGAGGCGCTGAAAATAATGGGGGATGACATAACTGTTGCGCTGCTGCGCGAGTATATGGAAACTCCGGAACGAGGAATTGGAGGTAATTATTACGTTCCAGACTCAAATCCCAACTCCATTACCGGCTGGAAAAGCACCAATGAGCGGACGCAGATAGAGGCCGCAATCAGTGCGGTGAATGAAGGGGATGCGGCGCTCGAGAAATTTTATGCAGCAACCAGTAAGGAAAGGTGTGAGGCCATTTGCAAGCTTTTCAGGTATATGGGCACTGCGGAGGGGAACCGCATGGCCGATGTACTTGAAAACTTCGTCGCACGTTTTGAAGAGGGCATGCGCAAATTCGCCGACGAACGCGTCAGCCTTGTCGAGAGCGATCCAAACGCAGATCCTGCGGCAATAGGCGGAGGCCGGTGGTGCCTTGAGAGAATCTACGCCATGGTGGGCTCGGAAGCGGCAGCCAAATATTCTGAGTACATAGTCGAAAGCGTAAAAAGGCGCCAAACGACGCTCGATTTCAGTTTATTCCATATAGCGGATGAAGTCAAAGGCTTCGAGCGCCGAAATGTGTCTCCGGCAGAGGCTGCGGCCTCCATAACCAGCCAGCCGGGGGAGGCAGAGGGAACGGCGGCCGTGCCCGTGGAGACCAGTGAAAAGGATACGCTTGAATACGTGCCTCCGAGCGAAAGGGAGACGCTGGAATTTGCGCCCCCGGAAGGGCAAAAGACCCGCGAGACGGAGGGCAGACCGAATCCTCCGGGCGGCTGGATGCCAGGAGCCTCTGAAGGCGCGCAGGCAGCGGACATGAGCGATACGCAGCTTCTTGTGGCCGCGGAGACGGGCAGGGTCACGCCGCAAATCAGGGACGAGATAGAAAAGCGCCTTGACGATGCGCATTACGAGTTTGCGTTGGATTATAAAGAGGTTGGAATCCTGGCGCGTTCGATAGACTATAAATCGCCCCTCATGAGGGACGCGATTGTGAAGGCGAAGTCCCTGGGCGACGAGGAACTCTACGATGCGCTCATGACGGACGAGCACGACGGCCCGCTGTTCCCGGATGTGAAAACCGAGGTGGAGGAGCTGGAACAGGGGGCCCAGATGCGGTTTCTTGCCGGAATCAAGGGCGAAACGCGGGACTTTATCAGCCACGAGATGATTGCGGCCCTCGTGAACGAGGCCGATGCGCGGCTGGATGCCGGCACGATGAAACTCGACGCGGGGCGCATTGCGACGTTGAAGGAAAGGATAGGCTACGAGCCGCCGGCTGAAAGGGAGGCGCGAAAGGAACGCAATGCCGCGGCTGGAGAAGGCGCGCATCTGCTCGATGAAGAGCACTTCTTCCAGCCATCCGAAGACGTAACGGGCGCGGTTTCGCGCGGGGATACGGTGGTGATGGACTACGTCCTGACCCTCGGGGTCGTGGACGTGAACGGCACGGATGGCCAAGGCCGCAGCCTTCTCAGGCTTGCCTGCGAGACAGGGAACGCGAGAATGGTGGACCTGCTCTGCAAGTGGGGCGCCACGGTCGACGATGCGACGCTGCAATACGCCAGGGAAACGGGGCTTGAGGAAATCGCCAACAATTTGGAAACTTACAAGGAGATGGGGCTGCAGGGCGTGTTTGATGGCGCGATTGCGCGCGCGAATTTCGGGCAGATGTCTTACCTCATCAGGCGCGGAGCGGATATGAACTTTGTTGACGAGCGGGGCCCGGCCGAAATGAACACGCCGCTCAGAACTGCTTGCTTTATGGGCGATGTCGAGGTTGTGAATTTCGTCTTGGAGCATGGCGCGGTTGTCGGCGAGGCGGATTTGAGTTATGTCCGTGGACTGCTGGGCGAGCAAGGCCTGGACAGGGAGCTTGCCGTGGAATACGCGCAAATCATAAGCGTGCTGGAAACCCGCTATCAGGCCAGGCAAGGAGCGGGCGTGGAAAGCGGCCAGGCGCCGTAGGGGCCCCTTGGCGGCGGACAAGAGCCGCGCCGGGCCGGCCGGCGCGCGCAACAAGCTTTTATTAGTATCCCGTTTAAAAGGCCTTTATAAAGGCTTTATAAACAGGGGTAGGTGGTCGCGTGGCTAAGAAGAAAACAGTGAAGGCGAAAAAACCTTCAGGCGTAATAAAGCACAAAATCGAGCCTAAATTCAAGATCGAGAATATAGTGGCGAGCGCCAACCTGGGCGTCGAGCTCGACCTCTATTCCATCGCGCAGAAGGTTACCGACGTGGAGTACGAGCCCGAGCAGTTCCCCGGCGCCATACTGAAGCTCAAGGACCCCAAGGCCTCCCTTCTTCTTTTCAAAAACGGCAAGGTCATCTGCACCGGCAGCAAGAGCGAGGCGGAAGTCAAGCACGCGCTCGAGCGCGCGATAAAGCTGCTCATGCTCGAGTAGACCGTCCGTGCTGGGTCGAACAGCGGAAAGAGAGCGAGGGAGCGACAGGACTTAGCTAATTCGAGATTTGCACCGCACTTAGGCTATGGCCGTAACGCCCGATGAACTCAGCAGGTAGGTGAGCAGGGCCGCCAGAAGGCCGGCGGTGAGCATTTTCAGCCCGTAAATCACCCAATTGTCCTTCGAAATTCGTCCCAGGAAGGCCCCGAGGCCGAAGAAGATTATGAAGCTGAGCGCGAGCGCCAGCTCGTAGGCAGTGCTCATGCCGAAGACCGCGTTCTCGGCGAGCAGGAAGGGCAGGAGGATCAGGAAGCCCGCCAGCATGGGTGAGAAGGCGTCGACTGCGGCCGTAAGGTAGATGGCGGCGTTCGAGGCCTCGCCTATGTAGGACGAACTGAGTTTCCTGAGCATGCGCTTCTCGAGCAAATGGAGCTCCCTCTTGCGCTCCGCGGTCTCGGTGAGGAAAGCGCCCCAGAGACCCGAGATGCCTATGGCCAGAATCGTGCTTATGCCGACCGTAAATATCAGGACGGGGTTGCGCACGCCAGCGAGGTAGGAGCCGACCACCAGACCAAACATAGTGAGCGCGCCGTCGAAGGCGTTCATGACGAAATAGCGCCTGGCAATCTGGCTCATGCCGGTTATGCGCTCGTAGCGGCGCACGCGGCCTATGAAATTCGATATTCTGGAGGTCATTCAACCGCCCGGGAAAACTTGCTGGGCGGCGGGTTGCGCGGCTCACGCGCCGGCGATGAGCTTCTTCCCGCCCGAAACCTTGTCTATGCTGTGGATTGTGGCGCCATACCTGTCGAGCGCGCTGTTTATCTTGTCGAAATTCAGGTTGTCGCCCTCTATCGTAATCTTCACGGTCTCCACGCGCCGGTCTATCTCGCGCACAGTAATCTCGACGCCCTCGACGCCCTCAAGCTCGCACAGTTTTTTGACCATGTCGACTATCGAAGGCTCCGAAGGCTTGAGCACATCAAGTACAAGCTTTTTCAATCCAGCCATGGAATCACAAAACCATATTCCCTTGTATAGGTTTAAAAATGAGTTAGTCCATAATAAGCCTGTCAGCGGCCACAGGAGCGGGGAAACGCCGGAACCCATTCCGAACTCCGCAGCTAAGACCGCTCACGGCGCTGCCTGTACTGCCTTGCGGCGGGAACGCACGCTGCTGCTGACACTTTCACTTACCCCTATTTTAGGAACTTTGGAGGAAGGCTTAAAATCCCGCGAAGGCATAAATGCACGCATGACTGCAGTTGCAGCAAGCCGCGTTTTCGTGCCCAACCGCAGCATGGTGCGCACAGACCCGCCGCTTTCCACCCAGCCGCTCAGCATGATGCCCGAGAGGCGGAGGAATGGCGGAAATATCCTCCACGTCCTCGTGCACCCGTACTATTCCACTCGCCTCGGCTGGGGTAACGAAAGCCTGCGCTTCCCCAGGAAATTGAGCAGCACCGAGAAGAGCTTATATCGCGAGAAGCAGGAAGGCATGATGACTGAGATATGGAAGGCCGCGATTGCGAGTGCGGCCAAAGACCAGAGCAACTTCCTTCTTTTCGTGCCGGCCTGGAATTCCGAGCCGTGCGAGGGACTGCTTGCTTTTGCCAGGCGCAGGTTCGGGAAACGGATGCTAACAGCGCATAATGGATATAGCTGGTCGGAAATTGCCGATAAGGGAAGGGAGCTGGCTGCAAGCCTGAAAGACAATGACATCGGGCTGCGGCTGTTCGGCGAATATACGAAAATCTGCGTCGCCGAGCTTGCCGTGGAACTCGCGTATGCGGTCAGAGGCATAGTCGCGGGCAGGGGCAGTTCAGACGCAGTTAGCTTCGAGAATGTAATCGTGCTCCGCAGAATGTCGGTCGATAGCGTTATGTGCGACTACGGAGACCCGTTCTCGCCGCCCGAGAATATGCGTATGATGCTCCTGCCGAAAAAACGGAGGGCCGCGGCATTCGAGCGCGAGAAAAAACGTTTCGAGGACACATTCACGGAGAATGTGAGGCATCAGATACACGAGAAGGAAATTCTCGCGCCGCCCTCTACCTATTCCTGATTGAACACGTCGTAGAAAATCTTGCAGAACCTCTGCACGCTCCTGTCTAGCTCCTCCTGCCCATACTCGGTTAAGCGGTAGACTTTTTGCCTGCCCTCGATGCGCACGACCACGGCGCGCCTCACGCGCAGCACCTTGAGCGCGGGGTAGATGGTGCCGGGGTTGGGTCTTGCGCCGCCGCGCCTGAGCGCCAGCTCGTCGGCGAGCTGGCTGCCGCTCATGGCCCGTTTCGAGAGCATCCAGAGCATGAGGAACGACAGGTAGCCCTTCATGTCCATGTCGCACATGTCAAAAGAAGACTTGGCCATCCATCGCACCCCGAAGGCTATTGGGTGACCAATATATTTAAATATTTATATGGGAAATCCAATATGGGATGTCCAAGTGGACGTCGGAGTGAGAATATGATGCACGGAATGGGCTTTGGCGGAAACGAGTGCGATGATGATGACTGCTGCGGAGCCGGAAGCTGCGGAATGGGCAGCGCAGGCGGCAGAAGGATATACGTGCGCATGCAGGGCTTCGAAGGCCTTGGGGTCGATTACCGGGAGATGCTCCTGAACTGGGCCAAGGCGGAGCTCCTGAAGGAGAAGGTGAAGGCCAAGCTGGACAAGAAATACGGGAAGGAGCTGGACGCGCTCGCGGACGCGCTTGTCGAAGTGATGGGCGAGGAAGGCGAGCAGAAGAAAGAGCTCGGCAAGAAGAAGGAGGACGCGCGCAAGAGGCTGAAGTCCTTCATCGAGGACGGTGAAGTGATATGAGTCTCCTGAAGTTGCTGCTGGGCGCGGGACCCGGAAACGGAACGCCAATTCCCTTCCCGTACAGCCCTCCACCTAGCTACCCCTAAGGCGGGCTAAACCCCTTTTGTTTTTTTTTGTTTTTGGCATTCAGCCGAAAACGTTCGACCACCTCGGGCGGCGGGGGGCGCGCCTTGCGCCTCCTGCCGTCCAAATAATTAAAATCAGAAGAACTTCTCAAAAATCGCCGAGCCGTTTCTGTGTGCTTGCGAAGTCCGCGGCTTTTCCTTTGCCTTCCGCTTTTCCACTACTTCCCTCATCCCCATCCAGCACAAGCTCGCCGAAAACGCCGTCGTAGCCGGGCTTCATCTTCACCTTGCCCTCGCGCATGCGCACGATTGCATTTGCAACTTCATCGCCCGCCGCATTTCTTATCGCGCCAATTTCAACATCCAGCAGGACCGCAAACTCGTTGCCCAGCACCGGGACGAGCTTTCCGTAAAGCTCGCTTACTTTTGAGCTCGCCACTGATTTTCCAATGGCGGCTGCAATCAGCTCGGGCAGGGGCACGATGCTCTTGTAAGGTATGACGCCGGCGGGATGCGCGCCCTCGGGCCGGTCTGCGAGAGCCTCGACGCGGTGCATGACGCCAATGGTGAGCTTGCGGCGGCAGACCGGGCAGATGTTGTTCAGCTTGATGCTTTCGGCCGGCGAGAGGGACACGCCGCAATCGCGGTGGCCGTCATAGTGGTACTTGCCTTCCTCGGGGAAGAACTCAATCGTGTAGAGGAACTTTTTGGGGTCTTTCTGCCTGATTGCATTCATCATTTCCGAATAGCTGGCCTGCTCCAACTCAAACACGTTGGCCTCGCGGCCCATTTTCTGCGGCGAGTGCGCATCCGAGTTCGAGACCAGCGCGTATTTGTCGAGCTTGCTGAGCCGCCAATTCATGGCCGGGTCGCTGCTAAGCCCAGTCTCGAGGGCGAAGATGTGTTTTGCCTGGTCTCCAAAGCATTCTTCGACAGTGTCAAAGCCAGACATGCTCCCAAAAATGCTGAACCACGGGGTCCAGGCATGGGCCGGAATTACGACGTTCTCGCGCGAGATGCCCGTCACCAGCTCCACGGTCTCGACAGCGCTCATCCCGAAAATCGGCCTGCCGTCGGCCTCTAAATTACCCTTCTTCGCAAGCGCGTCATTGATTTGCGCGGCAATCTCGAGCGAGGGCGAGAGCACCACTAGGTGGATTTTCTTCACTACCTTGTTCACGGAAAAAATGTTGCTGACCTCGGTGCCGAGCACGAATTTCACGCCGTTGTAGTTGTAAAGGCCGGTGCCGGTTTCGCCAGCCTTCAGTTTCTTTTTCAGTTCCGCAAACCACATCGGATGCGTGAAATCCCCGGTTGCCACTATGTCGATGCCCTTGAGCTTCGCGCCCGCGCTCATGCCCCCGAGGTCCATGTTCGGGCTCGTGGCGCGCGCATATTTGGAGTGCAAGTGAAGGTCGGCTATGAGGCGCATGATTGTTTTTGCGCCATGCAGGGTTTAATACATATTCATCAACCTCGCAAATAGACTTGTTTAGCCAGTGCTTGCCTTTCACGGCTTTGGCGCGGCAGACCCAGAAGCTCAGTGGTTATGCTGCAGCCACCGCACTTGGTACAACCCGCTGAGCCTGCAATCAATTTCCAAGTCTGGTATTTGTCCTTCAGCTCGCGCACATTCCGCATCACCCATCGCACATCCTCAAATGGAGGTGGCTGCGCACCTTGAGCAGCAAGCAGGGAACCGTCAGTAGGCCGATATACTAGCACATCCGGCAATATGCTGAGTTTTATCAACTCTTCTGCACCCCGCACGGTTTCTTCTTTTGGTTCAGCACCAATAATGAGCACTGATGAAACCGCACCAACACCGAAGAACTTGAGTGCACCTTCCAAGGCACGCATAACGGCACGCTTATCTGCCTTGATTGGTGCAACAACGCGCCTTGCTTCATCATTCCAGCACTCCAGGTTCAAGATAATTGCAGAAACTCCGGAATCCTTCAGCAGTTTGAACGTTCCTTCAACGTCGCGCGGGACATTCACCTCGGCCGCAACGCGGATGCTGCATGTCGCGCTTATTGCCGAAGCTACCGGTGCAATGAATTCCGCACCTGCTGAAGGTGCCGAGGACCAACCCGTATTCAGCGTTATGTCAAAATACGGCAGTTCTTCTAGGGCAAATTCAACCGCTCTTGCAATTTTTCCTACTGGCTTTGGCTTGCGCCGCGCATTGTATCCCACGGCACAGAACTTGCAGGGGGTTCCGTTTGCAAAGAGAGCGCAGTTGGCAAAAGGCATCGAGGCCAGCTGCATTATGGAGTGCATCTGTACATATTTCGCTGCGGCATCGCTCGGCTCATCGGAAACCGGACGGGAATACCAGCCTGGCGCGGAGGGAATTAGCACCTCCGTGAGTTGCTCGTCTCTTTCGAAAATATAGCAGCGACCATCCTCGCTTTTTCTAAGCTCCAGAGGAGAGTTCTGCACAAACGCACCATAAATTGGTGCGAGCACATTGTTGCCGTCGGCGAAATAAATCATTTTGGCATCGGAAAGCCCGGCTCTCCGTTCTCGGAAAGGATTCTGCGCATCGAACAATGGGCTGAGTTCTTCTGGCACGCGCATGCCGAAGGTGAGCAATTTCAGCTTCAACAAACCATATTTTTCAATATCAGCTTGCTCGCAGGTGAACCAAATCCCTTCCGTTTTTCACCTCTCCACAGTTCTTTCCTTTCAATTCCATTTTCTACACCTCCAATTTTTTTATCTCACTTCCTTCCCGTTCTTCGAGAAAGGAACGCAATTCGCGCCTTCCGCGCCGCCGCTAAGCATCAGCTTCTCGCTCGCGTCTTGCCCGCTTCCGCTGAGCCGCACCATTGCCTTGCCGTCGGCTACGCTGACTATCTTCAAGCCGACGACCTTCTCGTTCGGCCCGCCCTTCGAGATGCCGAGCCTCTCACGCAGAAGCAGCGGCAGCACTAGGCGCGCCTTTGAATCGAGCCTGATGAAGGAACTCCCTCCCTTTGAGAGCCTTCCGTCTGCCGTTCATGTCCTTCCCTTCTGTTCTTCCCACTATTTATGGGTTTGCATTTGCGCAAACTTCCCACTATTTTTGGTTTCGCATGCGTTGTCGTTCACCGGTAAACGACGTCCCGCTTCCTCACGCGCCTGAAATAGACAGTCTTCCCGTCGAAATAGTAGATAATGCGGTAGACAAGAAAACGGATGCGGAAATAGTTCGTGCCGCCGCGAAGGCGTTTCGCTCAGGAGGGATTCTCCTTCACCTTTTCTATGATTTTCTCCAGCCGCCTGCGCGCCCGCTTGTCGAGGTGCCCGATGTCCTCCAGGAAATGCGCATCGAACATGGCATCGTACATTCACTCACGCAGCTTTCTCGTTACTTGCTCCTCACCTACAAAACGGGCCTTGCCGGACTTGATTTCCGCCATCATCGCATCAAGCTCGCGCACGTCTTCCTCGTCCTCGGCCTCTTCGGCAATCATCATGCGCAATGCCGCACGCAGGACCTCGCTCCGGCTGTTGTAGAGGCCGCCCTTCACCTTCTTCCGTATGTAGCTTAGCATCTTCGGCGTGAGCTCTATGCTTACATTCATGAAATCACCTACTTTTTTCTAATAGTTTCTATTATTTAACTTTTGTACGCTTCACGCCCGCTTCCAATCCGGGTTGACCGGTTATAAACCGCGGCAAGGAGTAGGGCGCGGGTGACCTGCACCGCGGGAGCGCCCCCACGACGGCAAATGTGTCTTATCCCGAAATAAGTTCCTCTCGTTAAATAAAATCATGAAAAAGCTTAAACAATGGCAGCTAGCGGAGATAATACACCTGCGCCTTTCTGGGAAAGGCGCCTACAAGATAGGCAGAAAGTA
>CABMJK010000029.1 GCA_902386535.1 Candidatus Burarchaeum australiense
AAGCCCTAGCCGATCCGCTCGCCCAGGTGAATAATGAAAGGAAAAGAGATGTACTTTTTGCGATCAGTAGAATGGGGCACGCTTCCCGCCGCGTTTCTAAACCCGCTTGTCTACAGCTGGGATTCGATGTCGTGTGCCAGGTTTCTTTCCGGCTCTTCCTTCTTGGCGCCGACCTGGAACTTGCTCGTCAGGCCCGTCATGATGGCGGTTACCGTGACGGCATCTCCGATAGCGGCATCGTGCCTCGCGCCCCAAATAACGTTGGCATTGTCGGCGAATTTGGCGGTTATCCGTTCACCAATAGTCGTCGCCTCTCCCAGCGTCAGCTGCGGGCTGCCGTTTATGTGGATGAGTGCGCCCTTGGCGCCAGTCAGGTCCACATCAAGCAGCGGGTGCTCGACAGCGCTCTTGGCCGCGTCCTCAACCTTGTTGTTGCCCTTGCCTTCGCCCATGGAGATTACCGCGACTCCGGCGTCGCCCATTATCGAGCGAACATCCGCAAAGTCAAGGTTTATCAGGCTCGGGAGCATGATGGTGTCCGCGATGCCCTTGACTGCGCGCGCAGTAATCTCATCGGCTATCTGGAAGGCCTGGTTGATCGGCAGGTTCGGCACATAGCCCGTCAGCCTGTTGTTGTCGATCACAACCACCGTGTCCGACTTCTTCCTGAGCTCTTCAAGGCCCCAGTCTGCTTTCTTGAGCCTTGCCCTCTCAAGGTTGAAGGGATAGGTTACTACCGACACAACAATGGCGCCCTGCTCCTTGGCCATCTCCGCTATCACGGGCGAAGCACCTGTACCTGTGCCTCCTCCCATGCCAGCACAAAGGAAGACGAGCTCGGCGCTGCCTATGGCCTCGCGGAGCTTGTCCTTGCTTACCTCGGCGCACTTCGCGGCTACCTCGGGGTAGCCTCCTGCGCCCAGGCCCCTTGTTATGGAGCTGCCTATGAGCAGCCGCTTCTGTGCATTCACTATCTTAAGGTGGCTCGCATCGGTGTTGACTGCTATGGTCTCGGCGCTCTTGATGCCCATGTTGGAAAGCCGGTGCACGGTATTGCAGCCGCCGCCTCCGACTCCCACGACAAGAATCCTTATCTTGTCGTTGCTGGTCGCGCCCATGTCCTCAGGTAGCTGAGTGGTGTTCCTTATTGCGGATTCTATAAATCCTTCCATGTTTTCATACCCCCGTTGAGCCTAGAGGAGCTCAATTTCCTCCATTGGCGTATTCTCCTTCGCTCCCTCATCAACAGGCTTTCCAAGTATGCTGGCGCCCTTCACGCCCGTGACTATGGCGACGATTTCAATCTTGCCGTCGTAGCCGGGTATGAGCCTTGCGCCCCACTTCACGTTGGCCTCGGGGTCCATCTTCTCGGTGACGATTTCTCCTGCCTTGATGGCATCTCCGAGAGTCAGGTCCGCGCCTCCGGAAATGTGCACCAGCGCGCCGCCGGCCCCTTCGAAGTCGACGTCGAGCAGGCGGTTCTTGAGCACGCCTTCAGCCGCGCCCTGAACCTTGTTGTTGCCCTTGCCCTCGCCAACTGCGATGAAGCCCACGCCTCCGCCGTTGCCCATGATGGACCTTACGTCCGCGAAGTCTATGTTGATCAAACTGGGCTGGGTGATGGTCCACACAAGGCCGCCGATGGCCTTGGCGAGAATCTCGTCCGCAACCGAGAACGCCTCGTTCATCGGCAGGTTCGGCACGAGTTTGACCAGCCTGTTATTATCTAGTATAATTACGGAGTCCACGTACTTGCGCAGGGCCGCAATTCCCTCATCGGCCTTCACGCGCCTCGCACGCTCCAGGTTGAACGGGTAGGTTACCATGGCCACGGTAATGGCTCCCTGCTCCTTGGCAATCTGTGCGATTACCGGTGCAGAGCCAGTTCCAGTGCCGCCTCCCATTCCGGCGCACAGGAAGACGAGGTGGGCATCCTTGAGCTCTTTTTCTATCAGAGCCCTGTCCACTTCGGCCGCCTTTGTGCCGATTTCTGGGTAGCCGCCTGCTCCAAGGCCCCTCGTGATGCTCTTTCCGATTAGCACCTTCGTGGCCTTTGGGTCCAGCATGTTCAGGTGCTGCTTGTCGGTGTTTACCGCGACAAGCGAGGTGCCCTTCACGCCCGCCCGTATGAGCCGGTTAATGGTGTTGTTGCCCGCACCGCCAGCCCCGACTGTCACTATCTTTATACCCTCCGAGCCAAGTTGTTGGTCGTTTTGCGTAGTAGAAGAGGACTCGCGCTCTCCCAATACCGACTTTATTAAACTGTCCATACTGATCGCCGTTCAATTTCTCACAGCGGGGGGTTTATATACCTTTCGGTGTTTCCAGCGAAGCTCTCTTCTACCTCCAATTTACACACAAACGCCTAATTTGCCTTCTTTTCAATTTTTAATCCACTTTCCTGCCTTTTTAATTTTTCTCGCCATGCGCGCGGAATTTTTCCAGTTTTTTCCAAAAAAGCTGCGCAAGATTTTTCCGCACAATATTTTTCCTGAAAAATAATTTTTTGCTTGAAAAAATTTCAGGCCGCGCTTGCGTCCTGCTTCACAATATTTTTCTTTGCATTCCCATCAGCCCACAGGACAAGTTTCTGCAGTGCCGCTGGCACTATTACCGTCGTCAGGAATGCCATAGACGCGATTATCGAGTATTCGGTCGGGCTCAATATTTTATTTCCTGCCGCATCCAGCGCGGTCAGGCCGAACAGGCCTATGATGAGCGCAATTTCACCGCGCGGCACCATTCCAAATCCAACAACCGCGCTTTTCTTCCAGTTCATTCCTCCGAATTTCGCGCCCAGGCCGCAGCCAACCAGCTTGGTTGCGATTGCAATTGCGGTTATCGCAAGTATGGGCAAAATATTTTCTGCAAGTGCCGGAATATTCACGAGCATTCCGAGCGAGATGAAGAATACTGGCGTGAAAAATGCCTCGAGCGGGTAGAAGAGGTCGAAGAGCTTTTGCGTGAGCCGGCTGTAGTTGAGCGTAATGCCCGCGATGAACGCGCCTACTATTGCGGAAAGGCCGATGAACTCAGCAACATATGCGTAGACAAACAGATACGCCAGGATTGACAGGAAAGTGACGTTTGAAATCTTGCCTTCCGCCTCCACAAGGCTCCTGTCTATGTAGTGTTTCACAATGTACTGGCCCAGCAGTATTCCTCCAATCACGAAAATGCCCGCAGTTATGAAAATGCTCATTATGGGTGCCAGGGCCAACGTAGCCTCCTCGGACATGTTCTTCACGAGCGAGAGCACCAGCAACGCAAGTATGTCGTCTATTACCGCAGCGCCCAGTATTATTTTTGAAAAACTGCGCTCCAGCATTCCAAACTCCTGCAGCACCGCGACAGTGACGCCCACGCTCGTGGCAGTCAGCGCGGCGCCCAGGAACATTGCGTAGTTGAATCCGTGGCCGGTCCACATGGCATAACCGTAGCCTCCTAGGAATGGCACAATCACGCCGAGCAGGGCCACCAGCAGGTTGCGCGTGTTGAACACCTGCTTGATTTCAGAATGCATCCCAATCTTGAACAGCAGGATTATCGCGCCCAGCTTTGCGAAAATAGTCACCATTCCCTCCGTAGGTATTAGGTGAGGGATCGTGGCAGGTAAACGGAAATTCAAACCGGCCGAAGAAAGCAGGAATGACGCAGCCTGTGAAAGCGGCGGGTAAATGAGTTCTATTGCGCTCGGGCTTATGGCAATTCCCACAAGCAGCAGAACCATCACCGTAGGCTGCCTGAGATAAACCACGAGCAGTTCGGCAAGTACTGCGGCAAGAAGCAGGAATGAAAGCTCGAACCAGATGCGGGTCTCTTCAGGCACATCCTGGAATATGCTTGCGCGCAGGACTGAGAAGAAAAGGAGGAATGCGAGCGCGGTGAGTACGAGTGCAGCGTATGGCTTAGTTACCGTTGTCACTTCGCCTATTTTTCCTCCAACGTAATTTTTCATTTCTGCCACGCCTTTTTGTACAACATCTTTTCAGGGCAAATCCTTTTAAACGTCTGTCGGAATCCCTTAGCATGGCATCGGACCTCATTGTGCAAGCGGCAATTCTTCTCATTTCACTCGCGGCGCTTGCCAAGGCGTCCCAGTACGTGATAGAAAACGCCGTCATACTTGCGAGATTTTTCCGCATAAGCGAGGCGACCGTGGGCTTTGTTCTGATATCGGTTTCAACCTCTCTTCCCGAGCTTTCAGTTGCAGTGATTTCTTCATCCGCGGGCGAAGGCGCGCTTTCAGTGGGGAACGTAATCGGCTCGAACATAGCCGACCTAACGCTCATAATAGGCATCTGCGCTTTCATCAGGCCCATTCTGGTGAAAAAGCGCGATATGATGGAAATAATGAAAATACTCCTGATTACATCGATAATCCCGCTCATTCTGATTTACACTGGCAACCTGGACAAGTTCGGTGGCCTGCTCCTTCTTGCAATCTTCGTTGCCTATGTTTTCTATGTCTCAAGAAAAAAAATAGACTTGGAGAAAGGAGATAATATCCGGCGCCCGCAGGCCCTCCGCGCCTTCCTCCTGTTCTGTGGCGGGATACTTGCAGTCCTCCTTACCTCTTCCTTTGCCGTCAACTCCGCCGTTGCAATCTCAGACATGACCGGCATTGCAAAAACATTCATAGGCGCCACAATCATCGCACTCGGCACATCCCTGCCCGAGCTCGCGGTGGATATCCAGGCAATGCGCCGGCGCCGCTACTCGCTCGCTCTAGGCGATGCGATAGGAAGCGCAATGACGAACCTCACGCTGGTGCTGGGCGTAACCGGGCTCTTCAACCCACAAATAATCTACATGAGCATCTTCCTTACGATAATGCTCTTCCTGCTAATCACGAACCTCGTTCTCATGTACTTCATGTCAACGAACAACAGGATTACGAAGAAAGAGGGCGCGATGCTGCTTGCGCTCTACGCAATTTTCCTCCTCGTAACCTCGGGCGTGCAGATTTCAGTCAGCCACTTGCTGCCGTTTTGAAGTAATCAATAGTCAAACATAATCCAAAACATCCGAAAGGTTTCGAATCACTGCGTCGGCTGCAAGTTCGATTTCTCTCGTCTTCGGGCTGTAGGCAAGCCCTACGCCCGCCTTGTTAAGCATGGGCACATCGATCGCATTGTCGCCCACCGCAACGGTTTCGGAGAGAGAAATTTTGAAGGACGCTGCAAGTTCTTCCAGCGCTCCGGCTTTCCATTCCTCATATTTTTCGGGAACTGCCGGTTCTTCCAGCTTCAGCAGTCCTTCTTCATTTAATGAAATCTGCGGCGCAGCAAGCGCGTCTGCGCCGCCAAGCCTCCGCGCCACAGCCTCGACTATCGGCGAATAGGCGTCGCTTATGATTGCCGTGCGAAGCCCCCTGCGTTTTAACTCTTCAAAAAGCGGTTTTGCTTCCGGATTCAGCGGAACTTCGGCACCCGCATCCGAAAAGCAGTGCAGGGGAGCCTCCTTGCAAATGGCAAAAATCTTCCGTGCCCTTTCAAGGGAATCACCCTTATCGAGGAGCTGCACAATTTCTTTTTCTTTTCCTATTTTTCTTGCAAGAAAAAGAACGCTGCGACCCTCGACAAGCACGCCGTCCCTGTCGAAAACCACCAATTTTCTCATCGTCTTTTCCTCCGTCTGATCCTTCGCAGCAAGCCTGCCTTTTTCAGTATCGTCCTTATGTTCTGTTCAGCGTCTTTGGAACGGGCTTCAATCGGCCTGTGCCTGTGTTCTATCTTGCCTATGTGCACTTCCTTTATGGTTTCGCCCATGCGTACGGCGTCGAGAAGAATCCCGATATCCATTCCATAATCTTTCTCCAGCTTAATTCTTTCCAAAAATTCTTTCCTTGCGCAGAACTGGCCGCTTATGGGCTGCGAGAACTGCACGTGCGGGAAAAGGAATTTCAGCAAGGGCTTCACAGTAAGCTCGGTCACCCTCCCGTTGCCGTCGAATGCGGATTTTACGAATGTGGCGTCTCCGTCTACCGCGGGCTCAATCAGCGCCGTTATCTGGGCCGGTTTCAGATTCTCGAGGTCCGCATCAAGAAAAAGGATTATCTTCCCGCCGGCCTTCCGTATTCCTGTTTTTATGGCTGCCCCCTTTCCCAAGTTTTTCTCATGCCTTATCACTCCTACGCCTTTTTTCCGCGCCATTTCCGAAGTCCTATCTGCAGAGCCGTCATCCACCACTATTATTTCGTCAACAAAATCGGCCTTCTTCACGGCATCTATGACGCCGCCCACCGTTTTCTCCTCATTATAGGAAGGTATGATGACTGAAACACTTTTGCCTTCGACCCGGCGCCAAACGTCCTTGAATAAGGTAGGTATGTCGAAGCTATCGCTGGCACCGCGCACCAGATGCCTGGAAATGCGTTCTATCTTTTTCAGAAAAATATCGATGACGTTTGCTTTTTCCCGTTTTCTCCCTCGCTTCATAACGCAACGCGTTATCAAAGTCCCTAATGGTTTATAAATTTTACGCGCTTTCCAGCGCCTTCTTCATCTTTGCCAGCTCGTCGTGAATCTCCGGATGCTTCTTCAGCGGGTCCATGCGGGCCTTCTGCTCAAGCTCGGCAATCCGTATTTTCAGATTTCCGGTTTTCCTGTTCAAATCCTTTTTGCTCATGCCCATATTCTCCCTCCATGATAGTGCTAACTTCTCCTCCCATTAATAATGCTAACCCGCCTCTCCGCTTTCGCTCATCTCCACCTTCCTCTGCATCGCCTGCATTTCCACTATTTCATTCACCGTAGTCGCATCATCAACGCCCTTGTCAGACCGGATGGCTCCGACCATCCTCGGGAATCGCAGTGCATAGCCTGGCGCATCGCCCTTCATGCCGCACGTGTGCATCGGCGAGCGCGTAATTTCGTCAGCAGCCACGGTTATGACATATTTGGGCTCGACCCACACGTCTGGCTTGAGCATCGAGTCGAGCCTCTTCGGCTTATCCTTCACCCTGATCTTGTCCAAAGTTTTCTTCAGCTCGCTCATCTCCTCCTCGCTGAAGCCCGACCCGATCTTCGCCACGGTCTTCAGCCTTCCCTCATCCTCGTCGCGCACCGCGCATAGTACGCCTCCAAATCCAAATTCAGTTCTCATGCCGCGGCCCAAATAATAGCCCACAATCACGAGGTCAACGGTGTCGCTCAGCTCGCCGCGGTACGAGCGCTTCAGTTTTATCCACGCGAACTGCCGCGCGCCCGCAACGTAGGGCGACTTCAGGTCCTTCGCGATTATGCCCTCGAGCCCGCGCTCAACGGCCTCCTCGAAATATTTCTCCAGCTCCTGCGGTTTGTCCGTGACAATGCTCTCGGCAAGCGAAATGCTGTCTCCCTGGGCGAGCATCTTTCCCATCTTCTCGCGCCTCTTCACGTACGGCACGGTGGTCAGGTCCTCGCCATCGATGAAGAGCGCGTCAAAGAGGAAAAGGTGCAGCGGATATTTCTCGGCCATCTCCGCAACGCCGTGCTTCCTCTTGCGCTGGATGGTCATCTGGAACGGGAAGAATTGGCCGGTGGGCGCGTTGAACGCGAGCGCCTCGCCCTCCACTATCGCTTCCTTGGCCTTCACCTGCTTCCTCACTCCCTCCACGATTTCCGGGAACATGTGGGTCATGCGCTCCTGCTTGCGCGAGAATATCTCAACCTTGTCTCCCTGCTTGTGCACCTGCATGCGGAAGCCGTCGTATTTCGCTTCCACGCTGCACTTGCCCAGCTTCTTGATTATCTCCTCGGCTGTCGGCAGCCGCTCTGCGAGCGAGGGCCTGATGGGCGAGAAGACGCGCGGCTTGAATTTCGCAATGCTCTTCGCGTCAGTCAGGTAGCTCTCGGCCACGAGGCCCAGGTCATCGCACATGTTGTAGGCGCGCGCTATTGCCCCGCTGTCGGCCTTGTCTCCCTTGCGCGCAAACGAGAGCGCGTCAACCATGGTCGGGTCGCCAACCCCGAGCCTCAGCTTTCCGAGCGGGAAACGAACGATGAACTTTGCCTCGCTGGGGCTCGCGCTGTTCAGCAGCTCCGCCAGGGATTTTATCTTGGCCTCCTGCGAGCCCGCCCCGCCCGCCACCGCGATGCGCGAGAGCACGTCGAAAACTTTCTTCACGGTCAGCTCCTCGCTCGCAAGCCCCCTCTGCTTCCGCGTGGCCACGAACTTCTCCGCCACTTTTCCCAGGTCGCCGCTCTTCTTGTACTCGGCCTCGACCTGCTTGTCCAGATAGCCCGTTGCAAGCGCAATCGCCCTTTCAACGAATTTCTCGCCCATGCCGACCTCGATGCCCGCATAGGAGGGCGCCACCGTGCCCTGGGTGAGATAGACGATTCTCTTGGCCTCCTCGGGCTTCGCGGCCTTGAAGACTTCGGAAAGCAGGCCCGTCATTTCAAGCCTTCCGCTCACCGCTTCGATGTCCTCATATGCCTCGGCAAGCTTGCTGAAAAGCATGGCCAGCTATCTCGGGCAAGCTTTAAATACTCTGGGAAAACATCTTCGGCCAGTGGCAAAACACGTCGCTCCATCGGCAAAGCCATCGGCGCTTTCTTGCTGGCTAAAACTCGGCATAGCCCTGGCGCTCGTGCTCCTGCTCGTATTTACTGTGCTAGGCACGCAGCGCAACCTCGCGGGCCTGCGCGAAAACGCGGACTCCCGATGGGCCGATGCGGAGGCGCAGTACGCGATTAGCGCGGACTCCATACCTGCCCTTTTGGAACTTACGCAGGGCTATGCCGTCTACGGGCAGCCGACTCTTGCTGGCATTGCGCAAGTTCAAACCCAGTGGGCTGCTGCCCGGGGCAGCGGCGCCGACATGCGGCAAAAAATCGCGGCAGCCCGCGCAGTGGACGACGTGGTTTCAAAGCTCCTCCTGGTTGCGCAGGGCTACCCGCAGCTCCGCGCGGGCGAAAACTTCGTTGCGCTGAAGGGCGAACTCGAGACTTCCGAGAATGCCAGGGCGTCGGCGATAGAAAACTACGACTCCGCGGCGCGGGAATACAATCAGGCCCTCGTGCGCTTTCCAAACTCCCTCTTTTCGGGCCTTCTCGGTTTCAGAGAGTTGCCGCTCTTTGAGCAATGAGAATTCGGATTGAATCAGAACGCGCCGGTTTTTCTATTTGGCCGTGCCGTAGCCTGCGAGCCGCCACCGGTTTCCGATGCGCCTGCTCACCGCCATCTTGCTGCCGGGCAGCAGGCATATGGGCCTCTTGAGCTTCAGGTGCAGCACGTTCTTCTTGCTTCCTTCGACGAAGCCTATGGCCGTCGCGGTGCCGATGCTGAGGACGAGCGGCTCCATGTGCTTCATGGACGAGCTCTCCAGGTCAATGCGCTTGAGGAAACTGAATTCCAGGTTGATTTCGCTCACGATGGGCGGCATGTCGCTCGGCTTTCCCAACAGGTTGCCCACCACGCGGTCGGATTTGGTCAGCGACGGGTCTAGCGAGGTGCCCACCGCAATGAGGCCTCCGGGCCCCGCCTCCTGCAGCTTTTCATTGCCGGCAAAAATGCGCTCCACAATGACCTTGAGCGGCCTGGCCTTCTCCTGCTTTCCCTTCTCGCTTATGATTATGCCCGGCCTCAGCTCCAGCTCATCTCCCACTTTCACCTTGCCTTCAATGAGCGAACCGCCGACCACGCCGCCCTCGAGCTTGCTTATTTCCGTGCCCGGCTTGTTCACGTCGAACGAGCGCGCCACGTACATCTTCGGCGAAGTCTCCAGGTTCCGCTTGGGCGTCGGTATGTGCTTGTCAATGGCCGCCATCAGCGCGTCCACGTTGGCGCACTTGTTCGCGACAAACGGTATGATGACCGCGTTCTCGGCCACCGTGCCCTTCAGGAATTTTTTTATCTGGTGGTAGTTCTCGAGCGACTTCTCGCGGGGCACGAGGTCCACCTTGTTCTGCACTACCACGATGTGCTTCACGCCAAGCACTTCCAGCACCGTCAGGTGCTCGAGCGTCTGGGGCTGCGGGCATTCCTCGTTCGCCGCAATCACCAGAATCGCGCCGTCCATGATGCTCGATGCCGCGATGGCGGTGGTCATCAGGGTTTCGTGGCCCGGCGCATCCAAAATCGAAATGGTCCTCAGCGCCTCGGCCTTTGTGCCGCACTTCGCGCACTTCTCCTCCCTCGTGTAGCACTCGGGCTCCGGGCAGTTAGGGCACTTCTTCAATACTACGTCGGCGTAGCCTATCCTGATGGAAATGCCGCGTTTTATCTCCTCGCTGTGCGTGTCGGTCCATTTGCCGGTAAGGCACTTGGTTATGCTCGTCTTGCCGTGGTCTACGTGACCTAGCATTCCAATGTTGACCTCGGCTTGCAAATAATCACTCTAGACTGTGAATCTCGCCTACTTTCTCTTCTTCTCTTCCTTCGGCTTCGGCGGGAAGAGCTCCTCGAGCGGCTTCTGGCCGGACTCGACGACCTTCACGTTGAGCTGTGCAATCGCATCGCTCACCGCGTTGCCGCGCACCATCTTCCTTTCGCGCGCCCCCTTCTCCTTCTTCCTGAAGCCGACGCCGCTCGCCAGCAGCGCCGCCACTTTCTGCGCGCCCTTCAGGTCTGGCCTCATCGGCACTCCGTCGCTGTCGCTGCCGCCGGTAATCACGAACTTGTATCCGCCCGCGCCGACCAGCCCGCCGTCCAGCGAGTCGCCAATCTTCATGCCGACGAGCGAGGTCTGCTTCTCCTTGGGCACCTCTGTCTGGAAGCTCTTCTTGCTCTTCGGATCCCCTATAACCATTTTCATCTAATCACCCTACTAGTCCTCGGTTATCTAGTATTCGTGGCTCTTCTTTATTCGACGAGATTTTATAAACCTTATTCATTCGCGCGAGCGCCTTCTCTTCTCAATCTCCTTCAGCATTTCCATCTCGACCTCAGTCAGCATGTGCGGGTACTTCTCGCGCCACTCCATGATGTGCTCCTTCGGCACGCTGGTGAGAATCACGTCCCCGAACTTCAAGTCCTTCTCGAACGAGGCGCCCGCTATGGACACGGCAACCTGCATGCCCTCGCCGGCCTCCTCGAGGTTCTTTCCCTCGTTCTGGATCTCGTTAACTTCCCCGATGTCATCGCCGCTCTCGCCCACCAGCCGCGCATGGGGCTTGAGCTTTCCGGCCAGAATCTCGACGCCGACAATGCACGGCTTGCTCGCCCGGAAGCAGTGGCCCTCGAGCACCTTGAACTTCGCCGGCGACACCAGCTTCTTGTAGGCCTCCTCACGCGACTTCCGCTCCTCCTCCACCTTCCATGCCTTGTAGTTCTCTATGAGCGTGTAGACTATCGTGCTGTTCAGGATCGTGACGCCAAGGGAAGCGGCCTCGAGCTTTGCATCCTCGAGCGCGCGCACGTTGAATGAGAGCACCACGCCGAGCAGCGGGTCCTCGTTGCGCACTGCCGCCGCCTCGCTCACGTCGCGCTTGTTGATGGGCCCGATGCCGGCCTTCTTCACCAAAATCTCCTCCTTCTCGAGCAGCTTGGTCAGCGCCTCCACCGAGCCGAGCGTGTCCGCCTTCACCGTCACGCCCGCGTAATCCCGGCTCACGAGCACCTCGCCCACCTCTTTCGCCAGCTCCGACTTCGCCTTCTCCACGTCGGCCTCGTCGACCACGGCAATGCTCGTGCCCGCCAGCGCGTGCTCGAGCCCGGGCGCGTATATCTTCACCCCGCAGGCCGCGCTCGCCTCCTCGACGCTGTCGAACTTCTCGCGCGGGTCGCGCATCTCGTCGAGGGGCTTGGGCTTCAGCAGCGCCCTCACCTTCGTGCTCGCCCCGCCGTTCTCGGTCGCGAACACGATCAAATCGTTCTTCCTTATGGTGCCGTCGTCAAGTATCACGTCAACCGTGGTGCCGAGCCCGCGCTCCTCCTTCACCTCGAGAATGTTCCCGTGCCCCTTGCCCTTCACCTCGGTTGCGAGCCGCTTCTCCAGATACTTCTGCGAAAGGCCTGCCAGCAGCATTAGCAATTCCATGATGCCCTCGCCCGTCTTAGCGCTCAGCGGCACGATGGCGAGCTGCTTCGAGTTGTCGGTCACCCGGTCATACCTCTCGGCGACAAAGCCCTCGTCGTAGAGCTTGCCCACAATCGCATAGAGCTTCTCATCCAGCGATGCCCTCACGTCCTCGCGCTGCCCTGCCAGTGCCTCGGTAAACGAGCCTTTCCCGCTGTCCCGCCAGCCATTCACCAGGTCAATCTTGTTCAGCGCCACTATGAACGGCGTCTTGTATTCCTTAAGAATTTCCAAGGCCTCCATGGTCTGCGGCTGGAAGCCCTGCGCCACGTCGACAACTAGCACCGCTATGTCGGCCATGCTCCCGCCCCGCTTCCTGAGGTTGGTGAATGCCTCGTGGCCCGGAGTGTCGATGAAAAGCAGGCCCGGAATCTTCAGCTCCACCTTCATGCGCCTGAGCGCCTCGCCGCAAATCTTCTGTATGACCTCGGCCGGCACCTCGCTCGCCCCGATATGCTGCGTTATGCCGCCGGCCTCGCGCTTGCTCACGCTGGTCTTGCGTATCCTGTCGAGCACGCTAGTCTTGCCATGGTCCACATGGCCCATCACCACGACTATCGGCTGTCGTATGATCATGCAACTCGCCTTCCCGTCTATTCCTTAAGCTAGCAAGACTTTTATTCGTTAGCAGGGCGCAGGGCCGGCCTTACTCTCCAAGGCGCCTGAGCTTGTGCTCAATGCTCTCGCCGCCGTCCATGAACTGCGTGTAAAAATTAGTCTGCTCTTTTGAAGGCCCGGTTTTCTGCCCGGAAGGCTTTTCCTTTTCCTCGCGGACAAGGCCGCCCATTTTGCGGGCCTCGTCGGGTGCCAAGATAACCGGCCCGCCGAACCTGAACCAGTATTCATTAGGCTCTTCGTGCACCTGATGCAGGCGGCCCGTAAGCTCGAACGTATTGGGCTCTTTAGAATCAGAGGAACCTTTCCTTGCAACCTGTCTCATCCCGCCCACAATTACCTAGTTATACTTGCGGTGGCTTATAAGCTTTATATAGCTGTTCAGGCATAAAGAAACACTAATTCCTGAGGTGGTTTGATGGAGTACAGGCCTGCAGATACCAAGAAAACCGATCCTAATCCCCAAACCGGGACGCCCCGTGCCTCCGCTGCCGCCACCTCTTCTTTGCCGACAAAGGCCGCCGACACCCGCACCCTGCAGGAGCGCCTGGAAGATTCGGCGCGCAACGTGTTCGCCTCCCTGCGCCTCACCAAGGAGGACAAGCTTCTCATATTCGTCGATGACAGCAAGGGCGAAATCGCCGATGCCTTCAAGACCGCGCTGATCGGGAAGGAAATTGCGAGGTTCAACATCGTTGGCCTTGATGAATGGAGAAAAGGAGATCCGCTGCTTGGTGAACTGGAAAAAGTTCCAATACTCGGAGGAATGCCGGACGGCCTCTGGAATTTCCTCAATGCAGCCGTAAATGACATCGGTTATACCGCCGCCATAGTTGCATCGTCTTTCTCCACGGAGGAAGGCGAGGTCGCACATGACCTTCGCAGGATGCTTCTCCACTCCATGGAGGCAAGAGTTGCGGATCTTTCGAACATGACACCCGACATGATGAGGGCTTTGCTTGGCGGAAACCCCTCGGATGTCGAGGCTCTTACGGGCAAGGTCCTGGCGGCGGTGCAGCCGGCTTCGAAATTGATCATAGGCTCCGTAAACGGAACCAAACTCACATTGGAGCTGCCAGCAAAGGAATATCCGTGGGAAGCGCAAGTTCCTTTCATAGCGGGCTCCAAAACGTGGGTGCAGTTGCCTCGTGCAAGAGTATTTATGCCCCTCGGGGCGAGCGCGCTTGGCATAAACGGCACGCTGGTCATAGACGGAACCATTGGCGGTGTTAAAACGAGCAAGCACGGCGTGCTGGGAAAGGAAAACGCGATTACCGTGGAAATAAAGAGCGGCAGAATAAGGACAATCTCCTGCAAGAATCCGGAGATAAAAAAGGATTTCGAAACAGACGTCGAAAGAGACATAAGGAGCGGCAAGCGCATAGGCCTTATTGCGATAGGCACCAACCTGCACGCGCAGAGGCTTACAGGCAACATGGGCATCGACATGCACGCGCCCTGCTTCCAAATAGTGTTCGGCAATCCGAGCTGGGGCGAGACCAATGCCCCCTGGGAACCTTCGGAGTCTGGCGTGCCAGTGACCATTCTGAGGCCGACCGTCCAGGCAGGCTTCAAGACCGTGCTGGATGCCGGGGTTTTCGCTTCCGATCTGCTGAAGTGAAGGATCTGCAGTGCGATGTAAGTTGTGAGGTGGTTGAATGGTTCCAGAGCCCCCAAAGTCAGGAGACAGACCTTTCGTGCCAAAATCTGCCCAGCTTGAAAAACCGCAGAAGGTTCCGGGCAGCACGGGTGAAGAAGTTCCTGGGCCACGCCGCCCATTCGGCGTGGTGTCGGGCGGCTCGCGTCCAGACATGACCGGAAGCGGACTTGACCAGGCAGTGCACGGCGGAAGGCATTCTACTGCATCGCCGGAACTTCAGACTGCGGCCAGGTTTACCATTGAAGACTATTTGCAACTCGGCCCAACCGACCGCCTTCTCGTCATAGGCCAAACCGATGAGGTTTGCACTCCTTCATATGCCATTTACTTGGAAGCCACCGCCAAATTCGGCAAAGGCACCAAGCACATCGACCTGGGCTCTTACAGAGGCGAGGGCCCGGAAGTAATGAAGCAAAAAATAATCAAAGAAATCAACGACTTCTGCCCGACGGCTTCGGTATTCGCCGCAACGTGCGAAAAGGGCGAGCAGGAGGCGGTTTCGGGAATCGTCACTCACCTGACGCGTTCCCTCAGCGCGCGCCACGTCCACATGCCGGGCATGACCGTGCAGGACATGGAAAAGTTCATGACAACGTCCCCGACAAACATCGAGAATCTCGCGCTAGGGTCGCTTCAGAAGTTGATCTGCTCCTCCAAAGTAACGATCACGGATGATTTGGGGACAGATTTGACGTTCGAATTCAATCCGAAGCCAAATACCTGGCAGCTTTCCCTTCCGAAGATATCTTTCCTGCCTGCGGCCGAAGCCGGGGCCAAGCCGGCGTCCGAGGCGGAAACGAAGATGGATTATCTGCCCAGCGGCATCGTCTGGGCCAAGCCGCTCAGCGTGTCAGGCACGCTTTTCGTGCGCCTTCTCGGCGAACCCCTGGTCGGCAAGCAGATGATCCTCAACAAGGCCGACGGCCTGCAACTGGAGATAGCGGGCTCCAGGATAGACCTGGATTCAGTCAAGTCAAACAACCCCAAGACAACGGACAATTTCAAGGCATACCTGACGAAGCTGCTTTCGAGAGGGACTGCGGGCGACCTCGAGGTCGCCAGCCTCGGCGTTGGTACGAACCCGGACCTGCCGCTGTTCCTGGACAGCTTTGTCTGCAACAGGGCCGCGCTCTGGGGCATAAGCTTCGGGGAAGTGGAAATGCTGCTGCACAAGCCGAAAGTCAGAATAACGCAGCAGCCTCCGGGTTAGGCCCATATGCCCTTCTGCCTCAGCGAGCCTGCCTTCCAGCAATCAGTAGTCGAACAGCTCGCTCTTCTTGAAGAACCGCGCAATCTCGGCGTTCGCCGTCTCTAGGGAATCGCTGGCGTGAATCACATTCACTTGGATGTCTTCTCCATAGTCGCCCCTGATGGTGCCCTTGGGCGCCTGCTTAGAGTCTGTCGGGCCGGCCATGTCGCGCACTGCCGCCACCGCATTCTCGCCTTCAACGACAACAAACACAACGGGCGAGCTCTTCATGAACTTGGCCAGCCCCTTGAAGAAAGGCTTGTCCTTGTGGTGCGCGTAGTGCTCCTCGAGAATCTTCTTGTTGAGCTTCTTCATCTTGAGGCCGGCCAGCTTGAGCGTCGCCAGCTCGAACCTCTTGAGCACCTCGCCGACCAGGCCCTTCTTCACGCAGTCCGGCTTAAGTATGATTAGTGTCCTCTCAACCGCCATTCTCTCGCCTCCTTTCTTTTAGTCCTATTTCTTCGCAGCTTCCTTCTTCCCGACCTGCTTCTTGGTCAGCCACTTCACGCGCCTCGGCGTCCTGCCCAGGTGCATCATGTTGCGCTCGCATTTCGAGGAGCAGAAGTAGAGCGCACTGCCGTCGCGCTTCACGAGCATCTTGCCAGTGCCCCTCTCGAGCTCGGATTTGCAGAATGAGCAGTTAGCCATATGAGGTTCCCTCCATTTCTACTTGGCCATTATCTTCTTGGCCTCGCGGTCGGTCTCAAGCAGCACGAGCACGTCTCCGCGCTTCACGGGCCCCTTCACGTTCCTGCGCACCACGCGGCCCTTGTCTCTGCCCTCAAGCACCTTGCACATCACCTGGTATACCTCGCCGTAGATTCCAGTCTTCCCTATGACTTCCACGACTTCGGCATTCGCAGGTTCGCCCATATAATCCCTTCACATCAGTCAACATTAATCTCTCACTTCGCTCACGCACTCGGCGCTGCCGGTGCAGCGGGCGCAGGCGGCTTTCCAGGGGGCTTTGCCTCCCTGGGCTTCTTCTCGCCCGCGGGCTTCGGGGCCGCCTTGGGCTTCCTCTCAGCTGAGGCAGGCGCAGCGCCGGCCTCCTGCTTCTCGGCAGGCCTGGCCACTGGCAGCTTGCCGCCCAGCTTCGTGACTATTTCCTTAATCGCGTCAGCCGCATTGCCCGGCTTGGCAATCGCAACCGCAGCGCAGCCCACCCCGAGGCCGCTCGCCTTCCCGAGCTCGGTCTTGAGGGGCACGTAAACGTACGGTATCCTCTTCTCGTCGCACAGCATCGGGATGTGCATGACCACTTCCTCGGGGTCGACATCCTCGGCTATGATTACAAGCGAGGCCTCGCCCTTCTCGATGGCCTTGGTCACCTCGTTGGTGCCCTTCCTCACATTACCGCTGTCGCGGGCCATCTCCACTGCCTCGTAGGCCCTGGTAGAAACTTCCTTCGGAGTTTCGAACTTCACGTAAGATTTTGCCATATCAATCCACCTCTCGGTTTCACCAATTATTCTGCTTCCCGTGCAGAGTCTTTCGCATCTCAAACCCCTCGGGCTTCATTGATGCACGAATAGAAGCAGGCTACTTATGAGGAAAAGGGTTTAAAAGTCTTCCCGGTCTCGCGCCAACCACGCCCGCATGTCCGAACGGCGAAACATTTAAATACAAGCCATTTCCTAACAGTGCCCAACAGGTGAGCATGGTGCAAGGGTGTTTTGAAATCCAAGGATGATTCGTTCCGCACTAGCTCAGACTCTTCTTCTTATCAGCTCCCTCAGGTTTCTAGCATTGCCCAGATTGAGATTATCATAGGCTCCATCCTGCGCGCCATCATCGCTTGATGCGGTGGTGGTGCGCTTCCTGTTTTGTGAGATGAGGAGGCGCACTACGTCGACCAATAGACTAGGAATTAAAAAAACAAAAAAACGAGGTGTTTGAGATGGGTAAAGGTCCGGGAGCAGGAGGTATGAAGGAGGTTGAAAAGGGAAAAGGCCCCAATGGGGCTGCGGCGCAGGCCGGGAGGACGTGCGCGAGCAATCCTTTCGAGAAAGGTTTGTCCATGACCGAGCATCCATTTGGCTGGGACAAGACGTATCTGCCGCCCCAATCCCCGGTTGTCGTGGAACTGAGGAAGCGGTTGGAAACAAACGGCGGGCTCAAGGGAAAAAATGTCGCGCCGGGCGTGGTGGAAGTCGAAGTAGGCGGCAAGCCGTACCATGTTGAAATGAACCAAAACGGCCTCATGGGGCCCAGCTACGACGTTTATGAGCCGCAGCAGGGCACGAAAACGGAGGCGCAGCAGAGATCCGCGAGCAAGGCGCCGACGGAATTCGCCAAGGCGATGATGGAATTCACGGGCGGCGTGACTTGAGGTTGCGGGAGCGGGGTCATGTGCGCTAGCGTGCGGAAGGCGCGGGATTATTCCGCCAGCGCGAGCACTGCGCATCCGCTTCAACTCGCCGTTTATCTCCGATAAATCAAATTTTGATGGCGTGCGGGCAGAATTTAAATAGCTTGCCAGCTCCATAATCTTGCGTGAACGCAGGCCGTTTAGCTGCACTGGCTCTTCTAATCTTTTTCCTATCCTCTTCCGCCATGGCCGCCTCCGCTTCTTCACCGGTTCTGATCGAGCGGCTTCCCACGGACTACAACGATTTCTGGAGCGCGTGGTGGGCCCCGCAGGTATTCGCCTCCTCGCAGCTGCTCTCCGAGCTTTCAAGGCTCCACCTCGAGAAGGTAAACACCACCGAGCCCGCGCTCATATTCAGCTCCGAAGAACGTAAGGAGTTCTCGAAGGCGATAGAGGGCTATGCCGCGGCAAGGGCGAGCGCCAACTCGTCAAAAGTTTGGGCGCAGGATGCCTCGTTCTATTCCTCTGGCATATCCCTGCCGTTTCCCCAATTAGTTCCTCTCTGCTACGTAGTATACTATAAGGAAGTCATGCCGCGCATCCAGGCCTCCTTCAGCTATGCGCGCGAGGCGCTCATTTCTTCGAACGAGGCCACCAATCTGGCGCTCGAAGTCGTACTTGAGAAGACCGCTGAGCTTGACTACATGGGCGCGGGCTATGCCGGTTATGCGGGTGCAGCCTCGGGCCCTTACAGCGAGGTGCGCGACCTGCTCGTGCAGGCAAACAACACCGAACTGGGCGCGGTCCGCCACTCCGATGCCGCGCGTAGATATTCGACGGTGCTTACGGCCTCGAAAGATGTGCGCTCCGCGTTTGCAAAAAGCAATGCCCAGTTCAACGATTCCCTTGCCTACGCCAACGCGTTGAATTACCAACTAGCGGGAGATGACAACCTGCTTGCGCTGATGGTTGGACTCTACCGGAAGCTCAGCCTGGCGGAGGATGCAATGAATGCAGAATACGAGGCGATGAAGGCGGATTCCTCGCGCCGGCTCGACTCCTATGGCGGCGAGCTTTCGCACTTACGGTCTGATGAAAAATATTCCCTTGTTGATTCCAATCTGGTCTCCAAGATAATGCCTTTCAGCGGGGCTTCCGTTAATCCGCCCGCGCAGCGCCTCAGTTCCGCGCAGGAAAGAATGGATGGCATCGGGCTGGATGATGACGCAAAGGGCCTGTACGATGGCGCCATCTCAACCTACCGCATGCAATCGCAAAACTATGCGGGCGTGGCTTTCGAGAAGCTGACGAAATGCCGCCGCATGCTAGATGAAATATCGCTTGAAATCGCCCAGGCAAAGCGAGACGTCGCGGACATGCTCCCGGTCGCGCAGAGCCAGGCCGAGGAAGAGCGCGGAAAGGCTGAGCTCGCACTCGCTTCTTTCTCCCCGAAAACCGAGACCGAGGCAAACCTGAAAGCCAGCGCCCTTGCTTTCACCGCGGAGGCCGATTCCCTTCTCGCAGAGGCCTCGTCAACAAACTCCGACGGCCTCGCGCTCTCGAAATACGCGGAGGCAACCGGCAAATATGCCGACGCGCGCGAAATGCTTTCCAAGGACTCGGTGCAGCTTGAGACCAAGAAAGTCGAGGCAGAGCGTGCGGTAGGTGATTTGCGCGAAGCAATTGCCTTGGCCGGGAAGGACGGAGTGGAAACCGAGTTCGAATCAGACCAGCTCGCATTGCTCGAGGCCCAGCTGAAAGTTGCCGACGCGCCGCTGCACGCGAGCATAATTGAGCTTGCCTCCGAGTTGAAGGAAGGTCTTCTTGCCAGGGCAAAGCTCTCCTACGCGGACCTTGAGGAAACGCACGCCTCGCTTGCAAACGATTTCAGCCTCATCGCACAGGTGGGCATGCCTGAAGGCTTGCGCGATGATTATTCGGCGTTCTTGGAACTCGATTCAGCCTATTTTGACGGCGCAAGGCTTAGCGACGACTCGCTAGGCCACTTATCTGAGATGCGAAGCAGCCTTGAGCGCATAATGACTTCGGTGGACAGCTACCGGAAAGGGGTGCTGGAGGACTATCTATCGGCGCATGCCTCTTTCACAATGCAAAGCGACGAGGTTCCTTTGCTCGACCTGCCCTGCAATTTCACGCTGGCACTCTCAATGCCCAACGGTCTCCCCTTCGGCTCAGACGGCCGCTCAACCATTGAGGTTCCCTTGCCCTACGATGTTTCGAGCGAGGACATGGTCGGCTTCACCGACAACGTGCTTGATGTAGCCTATGCCAAAGGAAAGCTCACAATCCTGTTCGGCAGCATCCCGCCAGCCAGCATCTCAACCGTGCTCTTCTCAAAGTCCGCCACGCTTGCCGAGACGAAATCCTTCAAGGAGAACACGCTCTCGCTAAGCCCCTTGTTGCTCCGGCGCGAGCGCCTGGTGCAGTTCACCAGCCTGCCCGTCGACGCCCTGCGCGCAAGAATCCCCCTCGGCTCCCAGCCCTCGCGGCTGGATGCCTATCTGGATGGCGTTCCGGTGCAGGCCGAACTCATCTCGGAAAACGGCTCGCTTTTCGCAGAGGCGCTAATGAAAGGCGTTTCAGCTGGAAGCCACACGCTCAGGTTCTATTATGAGTTTGAGACTCCCTATTCCATCACGCAGTCCAACCGCTCAATAGAAACTTCGGGCGAAAGGTCCACAGTCTCCTTTGACCTCACCCTCGCCTCCACAGGAGAAGAACTCTCCAATGTGCCTGCCTATTTCACCGATGCCTCGAACGCGTCAATAAATTCCAAGGACGTGAGCGTGATTGGCTATTCCGAGCCGCCGGCATCCTTGAAAATCTTCCCATCCGAATTCGGGCTTTCATTAACTTGGAACGCACCTTTGCTCAGGCCCGGCAGCCCTCTTGTCTATCATGTGCAATATTCCTTCAACGACTTGGCCTCCTATGTCGAATCTCTCTACGCATCCCTTTCAGCCAGCCCTACAGTTTCCGACGCCTATGCTGCCCGTTTCACCCGCATACGCGGCCTCATGGACACAGGCCATTATGATACGGCGGTGGATGAACTGCTCGCGCTCCAGCAGGAACTTTCCGCGCCCTCCGTGGCCGGAGTAAGCGGGACTGCAATGCCGGACAGGTTCTCGCAGGAACTTGCGCTATTCAAGGAAGAGGAGGCGAACGCAAACGAGGCCGTCTCGGCAATAGCAGAACTCTCACCCGAAACCGCGCTCACCGAAATCTACCAAAGGCTCGCGCGCGCCTCGCAGGGAAGGCAGGAAGCAGAAACTCTTGCGGCCGAGGGCAAGTACTCCGAGGCGCTTTCAAAGCTCGCTGCCGCCCGCCCGTCCCTGCAGGGCCTGCCCATACTCAAACACTTCAATCTGTTCCGCTCTTCGCTTGAAAATAACGTACAAGCTTCCAAGGTCGAGGCGCTCAAGGTCGGCCTGCTTGCGGACGTGAACGGCTCGCTGGTGCTTCTCTCAAATGCCAGCGCGCTTCTCTCCTCGGCCCAGGTCCGCGCATCGGCCGCCGACTGGTCCGAAGCGTTTTCGCTCCTGCACTCCGCCAATGTTACGCTCTCCTCTGCAACAGGCTCGCTCCGCGCCACTGAGCTTTCCATAATCTCGGACTTCGGAGACATTGCTTCTGCCTATGCTGCAAAAAAGCAGAACGTTAGCTCGCTCCTCACGGCGCTTTCCAAGGCAATGACCTTTACCCTGGGCACTGGTGAGGTGCCGAAGAGCAAGCTATCGCTGTCGTTTGACCTCGCCGCACTGCAGCGTTCGATGGAGGACGAGGAAAAGACATTCGACACGGTGGAAAAAAGTCTTGACCCCGCGAATCCTTCGGCACTCGCCGCCAAAGTGCAGGACATAGAAAGAGCGCGCACTTCCATCGATTCGCTGCTCTCCTCGGAAGAACTGCTGCGCGAAGGCCAGGCAGAGCTTCAGCGCAAGGCTTCGCTCTCCTACGACAACGCGCGCCTTTCCGTCAAGCAGCTGTCGGAGCTCGCGCCCCGGGGCGTCGCGCAATATTCCGACGAGATAAGCCACCTTTCCAACCTGCTTGCAGATTCGGAAACCGCGCTCGAAAGCGGCAGGCTGCTCGATTCGATTTCCATCTCAAGCCACATTTCTTCCCGCACGGTGACCGCGCTGGACAAGCTTCCCCCATCCTCCCCGGGTAGTGGCAGCCTGCTCTCGGGCAATACGATAATAATCGGCATTTCGCTTCTCTTCTTCGCAGCCCTCATCTACCTCTTCGCAGGCAGAAAGCCGCCAAAGGAGGCACACGCATTGCACAAGCTGGCACAGGCAACGCAGGACGAATCTTTATTCTAAGCCACAAACCAACTGCTTGAAAATAAAACCGACCTGAAACCTAAAAATAAGAAGTTGAAAATACAAAAGCACTTTCTGCGGACGGGAACCTATTCCTCCTCCTCTTCCTCCTCCTCGAAGTCTTCCTCATCCCATTCGTCTTCTTCTTCCTCTTCATCAAACAACATGGTTTTCACCACAACCTCATCCGGTCGAGGTCTGATGGTGTTTAAAACAAAAGATATATAAAGGATGTTGCCCCTTGCACCGCCCCACCCTTCCCCTACAGCTCCTCGCCAAGCAGGAACCGGTGCATCACTTCAAGAGGAATGACGCTCAGCAGCGCCTCGCCCCGGGCCAGCCTGCCGCGGCGCACGTACTGCTGCAGGTTCCTAGATATCCCGTAATTCTCCGGGTTCCGGGCAATGTGCCTTATCAGGCCTGCCGCGTCCCTGAACTTCCTTCCCTCAAGCGCGACTATGCGGGCATCCTCGACCCAAATCTTGCGCGCGCTCGCCTTGTGCGCCTCCATGAAGTTCTCCACCTGCCGGTCAAAATGCACTTCGGGGCCGTTCACCTTCACCACGCTCGGCAACAGGTGCACCTCGAGCTCGAAAAGCAGCGCGCACTTCTTCTTCTCGTCGCTCCAGAACTCGCTGCTTATGAGCGAGAAGCCGTTCATGGTCAGCTGCTTTGAAATGCAGTTCGCGGCCCTCCTGAGCTGGGGCCAGAGCACGTCGGGCACTGCCTTGGGTGCGGAAAAGATGAGGCCCACGAGTTCGGTTTCCCTTCCGCTTATGGCGTGTTTTAGTCTTTCCTTTTCGCCCACTATTTTCTTCGGGAAGAACTTTTCCTCGGAAGGATTCTTGAGCAGCGACTGCGCGCCCACGATGAATTTGGAAAGCGTCGTCCGCGAGACTGCTGCGGCCACGTTCCTCCTCCTGTCCACCGGGTCGACGACGATCATCGGCTCGGGGAACTTCGGGCCCAGCTCCTGCCCGCCGTAATGCCTCTCAATGTCTATCACGGGCCTTTGCCAGGTTGCCGCGGTCTCCACCAGGTTCTTGAAGCTTCCATAATGCAAAATGAGCAGCTCGCACAGGTAGCCCGAGAAGCCCTCGATTCGCAGCTCGGCGCCATAGGCCCCAACCGACTTCATGAACTGCTTGAGCAGGCGCACTTCATCCTTCTGCCTGTCGCTCATGTTCTGCAAAATATAGCGCGTGTGCAACTGCGAGCGGTCGACCGACGATTGCATTTCCTCGGCCGCCATTATCTTGAATGATGGCACTATGTCGACGTCAGCATTCCCGACTTTCGCATTGAGATAAGGATGTTCTGCATAGCCGATGTGCCACTTGTGCGGCTCAACCGACTTCTTTGCCCACTCAAGCCCCAGCACTTCCAAGTCCTTGAGCGAGTAGTGGGTCGGGAAAAGCATGAAGATGTCGAATTCCATCGTGCCGCGCAGGTTCGTGCCCTTTGCCATCGAGCCCGCGAGCTCTATTTCAATCTCGCGCGGTATGAGGGCGCGCATCTTGAGCAGAAGTTTTTCTATCCCCTGCCTCTCCTTCCAGACTTCGCGCTCGTCTGGCCTTACCTTATCAATCACGCGCTCGCAAACCGCGGCCAGGTCATGCTCGGGCAAATAGATGTCTTCCTTTTTTTTCGCGGCACGCGCGACCCGCACAGGATGAGCTTTTTTCTTCCTGTTCTTAGACGGCATGCCCGGAATTCGCCGTCAAACTATTTAACCTTTCAAAAGCTCGGCAATCTTCCTGCCAAACTCGCGCGCAGCAGCCGGCCCATCAAGCGAGCAGCTCCACAATCCGCTTCCCGAACTCCCGCGCCGCCGCAGGCCCGTCCGCAGTCACGAGCTTTCCGTCCACCGTGACGTGCTCGCCGCTGAACTTCGCCCCTCTTTTTTCAATCGAGCCGATCTGCTTTCCCTCGTTGTCCCACACGGTCGCGCGCTTTCCCTCGAGCATGCCGGCTTTCGCCAGCGTGATGGGCGCGATGCATATGGCCCCCAGAATCTTGCCAGCCGCAGCAGCTTCCCGCGCCAGCCTGTGCGCCTCGGCATCCTCGAAATAGCATGATGCGCCCGAGCCGCCTATGAAAATGATGGCGTCATAGTCGCCTGCCTTTGCGTCCGCCAATTCAACATCAACCGCAAGCGAGCCGCCCATGTTGCCTTTCGCAGTGCGCGTGCCCTTCGATGCCACCAGCACGCGGTGGCCCGCAGCCTCAAGCACTTCCCTGGGCCCGAAGGCTTCCTCGTCCCTGAAGTCAACAGGTGCAACAACCATCAGCACTTTCGCCATTCTCCTCGCCTCCATCCATGCATACTGCTTTTGCAATAGTTTAAATACCTTCGACGTAAGTATCTATCATGGTCGAAGTCGCGACAATAGGCCACGTTCTCTATGACATACGGTGCTACGTTGACGAGTTCCCGAAGCCCGACAAGACCTCTTTCATACAGAGTTCCATAAGGGGCGGCGGGGGCGGCAGCGCGGCAAACGTGGCTGCCAGCCTCAAGCTGCTGGGCCACGACAGCGCATTCATCGGCAATGTCGGAACCGACAGGCACGGCAAGTACCTCATCCACGATTTGCACAGGCATGGGGTGGACACGCGCGGCGTGAACATCGTGAGCGGGGATACGGGCGTTTCGATAGTGCTGGTCAACAAGCGCGCGGAAGTCGAAGTGGTGCAGATGCTCGGAGTGAGCGAGCCCATCAAGGGCATAGACGAGAATATAATACGCGAGGCAAAGGCTCTGCACATGACCAGCTGCAATGTCGACGCGCTGCTGAAGGCGGGCGCGGTTGCCCGCAAGGCGGGCCTCCTGATAACATTCGACCCCGGCCGCTCAATTTCGCGGCTCGGCACGAAGCGCCTTGCCCAGGTCCTGAAATATTCAGATTATCTGATAGTGAACAGGCACGAGCTTGCGCACCTCACGGGCATGAACGACACGGTGAAGGCCGCGCGCAAGGTGGCGAAGGCGTTTGACGTCACCTGCGTGATAAAGGCGGGCAAAGAGCCGGTCATAGTCGAGGGCCGCTCGTCCTTCACCTCGCCGCCATTCAAGGTTAAGCCCGTCGACACCATAGGCGCCGGCGATGCGTTCTGCTCGGGCCTGCTGGCCGGCATGCTCGAGGGCGAAACGCTCGAGAACTCGGTGCGCCTGGCAAATGCGGTGGCAGCCGCCAAGGTGATGCTGCGCGGCGCAAGGCCCCACCTGAAGCGCGAGGAGATAGAGGAAAAATTCGGCGTCTGAATTTTTGGCGGATAAGTTTTTGGTGAATGAAATGCACGAACTTACAAACCTAGAGCTGAGGTTCATAGTCGGCGAGCTGCAGGGCCTTGCGGGCAGCAGGCTCGACAACATCTACGGGGCGGGCGAGCGGCGCTTCAGGCTCCGCTTCCGCATGCAAAATTCCGCGACCGCCGAGCTGGTCATCGACCTCCAGAACAAGCTGCTCTACCTGACCCGGCGCGTCGAGAAGGCGCCGCCGCACCCAGACGATTTCGTGATGGGCCTGCGCAGCAAGCTCGAGAACGCGAAGGTCAATTTGCTGGTGCAGCACGGCTTTGACCGCGTGGCCGTGCTCGAGCTCGGCACGGAGGAGAAGCTCCTGCTCATTGTCGAGCTTTTCTCGAACGGCAACCTGGTGCTGTGCGACTCGGCCTACAAGATACTGCGGTGCCTCACGAACGAGCAGTGGAAGGACCGCTACGTGAGGCCCGGCGAAAAATACGTTTTCCCGCATGCGAGGAGCGTCGACCCGCGGGAACTGGACGAGGGAACGCTGTCCAAGCTCATGAATGAGAAGCACATAATCGCAACGCTCGCGCGCGCGGTGCCCATAGGCACGATTTACCTGGAGGAGGCGCTCGCGCAGTCCGACATCGAGCCGACCGAGATGGGCCGGGCCGTGGACGGGAAGCGGCTGAGGAAGCTGGCCGGAATAATCAGCGGCATCTGCAATGCGCCCTCCATGCGCACCTACGAACTCGAAAACGGCAGGCGGGAATTCGCGCTCTGCGAACTCTCCAACCACGCGCAGGCCAGGGTCACGCTCTTCTCAACCCTTTCCGACGCCATAGACGAGGCAGTCTCGACTTCCGCTGCGCCGGTCCAAAAACAGGACAGGGCGCTCGAGATAGAGAAGGAAAGGCTCGGGCACATGCTTAGGGAGCAGGAAACTGCCCTTGAAAGATACGAGCGCGAGGCCGGCGAGGCAAAGGAAAAGGGCGATGCGCTCTACGCGAATTATGAAAAGGCCGAGGCTGCGCTCGAGGAAGGAAAAAAGGAGAAGAAGCAGAAGGTGGAACTCGAGCTGTAGCTAGCCCATTTCTTGCTTATATTTTCTGACAAGCCAAAACTGATTTTGACGACCAACTTTCTTGTACTTAACCTCGCCATCAGCAACCAGTTTGAGAAGATGAACCTGAGCAGTATTCCAAGAAATTTTCAGTTTATCGGCAACCTGTTCTGTAGTAACTGGCCAGTTCTGCTCCGAAAGAAACTTCAGCACTTTTTCTCGTAGGTCTTCCTTTGTCATTGTGACACCTCTTTATCAAACTTCCATATAAAGTTCCTATATGGTATATCATAAGTTTGGACATAATAATTTAAAAACGTAGTGGCAGATAGGCATCCATGACTCGTTTGTTCGCTCTCGCCCTTGCATTCATGTTTTTGTTATTGGGTGGCTGCGCTTCCTTACAAAATGCCTCCCCGTCTGCTACTTCTTCTTACTATGCGAATGCTCCAGCAACTCTTAAAGACAAAACAGGCACCACCCAATATTGTAGCACTTTATACAAAAACATCGAATGGGAGTTTGTAAAAATGGAAGTAGATAAAGGAGTTTATTACTGCTGTTCTTCAAAATTGAATGGAACATCAGCTACTCCTGCAGAGGCAATAGCTGATGCTCTCGCACGTCCGACGGCGGAGCAACGTATGACTGCACTTACATCAATACGAGCTCATGCAGTAGAAGAAAGTGAATTGCTGAACGAAACTATCAAATGCATCGGGACCAGTACTCCCTGCTATTTAGACAATCCTCGGTGCTATCTGGCGTCCGACTTATAGTTAACTTAACTAAATCTTCTTTACAAGTTCGTCCACCGGAAGCACTTCGACCTTGTAGGCCATTTTCAAATACTCGAGCCCTTTCAGGTGGTCTTCCTCAGTAAAGGAGTCCACGCAATCCGACGGCACTATCACGTGATAGCCGCGGAAGAACGCGTCCGCCGTCGTGTGCCTGTCGCAGATGTGCGTGTGCAGGCCGGTCACGATCACCGTGTCCACCTTGTGGTGGCGCAGGATGGAATCAAGGCCCGTTTCGAAGAACGCGCTGTAGGTCCTTTTTTCAAGCACGAAATCGCCTTTTGCAGGCTTCAGTTCGGATATGACTTCGGCTTCCGGGGTGCCCTTCATGGCATGCTCGCCCCAGACGCGGAGCTCGCTGTCCGTGTGCAGGTGCGCATCGCTGACGTAGATGACGGGAACCTTCTTGGCCCTCGCAGCCTCGACCAGCTTCCTGATGTTCGGCACTATCTTCTGCGCCCTGTCGCACTTCAGCTTGCCCGTGACGAAATCATTTACCATGTCTATGATAACCAGTGCCTTAGTCATTTCATCACCCGCGCAATAATGCGCCCTCAGTTCACGCGCCGCCTACAAATACGGTTTCAGCAGCTTGTCCGCCTTATCGGGCTTGTCAACCCGTATGGCGCAAAGCGTCTGCCCGCCCTGCTTGTCCACTATGTGGACATTCTCTATCGCAATCTTGTTCTCGGCGAGTATCTTGGCGACCTTCGAAAGCTCGCCGGGCTTGTTGGCCAGCTTGATTACGAAGGTGTCGCATTCCACCACCTGGAAGCCCTTCTTTTCGAGCAGGCCCTTCGCGGTGTTGACTTGCTTGCCTTCCAATATGAGCCTGATTACCGACTTCCTGCCGACCACTTCGAGCGAGATGGACTCTATGTTTATGCCGCTCTTTCCCAGGGCCTCGGTGATTTCCAGCAGCAGCCCTATGCGGTCGGCGGCAATAATCGTAAGACTCTCCATCTCTCACACCTCGCATTAGCGCTTGAAGTCGAAGTATTTTAAACCTTAACCACGCCACAACAAGCCGTGAGCGCGAAAAATGAAAAGTTGATCATGGTCGTGGGAAAGGAACTTCTTTTCGGCAAGGATTATTTCGAGGGCTTCCGGTCGCAAAATGAAGTCGATTACGAGTCCCGCATCCTGAAGAATTTCACGTACATGAAGCGCGGCCTGGCCGAGCAGGACGCTGCCTACAAGCAGCCCATCGGCTATTCCATCATCGTAAATCCCGCCCTGAAGCAGGTTTTCGCA
>CABMJK010000030.1 GCA_902386535.1 Candidatus Burarchaeum australiense
CATATTCGCCTATGTGGCAGCCTGCACGACAATCGCCTTCGGCTTTGCCCAGTACTTCAGCGGCTTTTTGCCAGTCTCGCCCCAGCTGGCGGCGGTTTCAGTGGTGCTGCTCCTGGGCTTCGTGAACTACTTCGGCATGAGGGCCGTCTACCTGTTCAATGATTTTGCGATATTCCTGAAGGTTGGGGGCCTCATCGCACTGGTAGTCCTGTTCTTCGCGGCCGCGGGCTTCGGAGGCTTTCACTTTGCCTTCGACTCCCCGAAAGGAACTGCGGGGATAGTATCGGCCTCGGTGCTGCTGTTCTTTGCCTACATGGGCTTCCAAGTGCTTGCAAACGTGGCCGAGGAGGTGAAGGACGTCAGGAGGAACCTGCCGCGCGCAATCCTGATTTCGATAGGAATGACCGCGCTCATCTACATACTCATAGCGTTTGCATTCACTTCAGTCCTTTCCTACGAAAAGATAGTGGGCACCGTGGAGAGCGGAAAGGGCGCGCTCGCCGTTGCCGCGGGAGAGATAGGCGGACCGGCGTTCCTGCTCGCCCTTGGCATAATAGCTATCTTCTCCACCGCGGACACTATAATGATTTGCCTGATGGGCGGTAGCAGAATAATTTACGGCATGGCGGAAGACAAGGCCCTGCCGCGCCAGCTTCTTCACACCACCTCGAGCGGAGCGCCCGGCCTTGCAATCCTTGTGACCATCATTCCCATAATTCCGCTAATATTCATGGGCGACATCTCGCTGCTCGCCCGCGTCTCGGTTTCGGGAATGTTCATACTTTTCATATTCGACAACCTTTCGGTGATTGCACTTAGGCTGAAGCAGCCGGGCCTTGCAAGGCCGTTCAGGATACCTTTCTCGATAGCGAACGTGCCCATGCTTCCGCTCATCGCGGCGCTTGCTACCGTCGGGCTGCTGGCCTATGAACTCTATTATCACCCGCTCATGCTCGAGGGCTTTGTCGGGCTGGCACTGGTAGGCCTTGTGCTTAATGAGGCGGAGTATAGGCTGACGGGAGATTGACGGTGGGCGAAGCCTGTCGCAGGAGTTACTCTGCCAGCATGCCGAGTATCGCGGTAATTACAATTATGCCCAGCAGGAAGGCAGCCAGCTGCAAGGCGGACTTCCTTGGCTCGACCTCCTTGTGCAGCTCGGGCACTAGGTCGGCGCACGCCATGTAGATGAAGTTTCCTGCGGCGAACGGGATGAGGAAGGCCGTGAGCCCGGGCACGAATGAGGAAAGGTAGAAGGTGAGGAGGGCGCCCGCGATTGCGGTCAGTCCGGAGAGGAAGTTGAACAGGAGGGCCTTCTGCTTCGTGAAGCCGCCATAGATCAGCAGGCTGAAATCCCCGACTTCCTGTGGAATCTCGTGCGCGATTATCGCGAGCGTAGTGGTTATTCCCACGCCCGTATTTGAAAGGAAGCTCGCGGCTATCACGGTGCCGTCTATGAAATTGTGCACGCCATCACCTATCAGGTTGAGGTAGGTGAAAGGCATCTCGCCCCGGTCGCCCCTGTGGTGGTGCTTGTGGTGGTGGTGCCAATGGAGGAATTTCTCTATTATGAAGAAAAGAACTATGCCGGCGACGGTAATCTGCATGGTGTAGGCAATGCCGCTGGCCGCGATGCCCTCGGGAATGAGGTCAAAGAAGGCGGCCGCGAGCATGGTGCCTGCGGCGAAGCTCACGAACACCAGGAGCAGCGAGTGCAGCAGCTTGTCCTTGAGCGCGAGCGTGAGGATGCCCACGAAAGACATGAGGCTGACGATGAACGTGGCTATTAGAATCTGCTCGAGAACCATGCTTCACGTTTGCAAATGCGGATTAATAAACCCGACGATTTGAGTTCGCAGCAGGGTAGACTTTTATAACTACACCACCAATCCTACCTCGTGGGTGGTGTGACGGGCAGGATTATTTCGGTCTCAGCGGTTGCTGTTTTGCTAGTTATGTTTCTCTTTCTCTTCGGCTGCCTTGGCGGCGGTTCGGGAAACGGCACGCAGCCAGGGCAAACGCCTGCTGGGCAGGGCGGGCCCCAGGCCTCGGGCGGAGGCAATGCGGGCCTGGGCACGGCCACTTACAACGAAACTCCGAAAGGCCTGGTTGTGAAGGATGCCGAGATGAAGAGTATTTATGAAGCTGCGCTGAAGCCCGAGCCGCCGGAAACGAGCCTTGACAAGATTCAGGAGGCATATGATTCGCAGAAGATATCAAAGGAGGATTACATCGTGCTTTCCCTGCAGGCGAGTTTCGACCCGACCAGCGTACCGGCGGAATATGCCGGGGCCGCGGGGCCGGAGCTAGGGAGCTACCACGCTTCGCGCGATGTGATGCTGGCAGTGGCAAACTGGGATTCGCTTTCAGATGCTTCCAAAAATAAAATCAAAGGATGGATTTTCCTGACGCCAGAAGAAGTGCAGGCGGAATCAGACGGTGGGACTTCGGTTGAAACTCCGGCTGAGCCGAGTGCTGAAACATCTGTTGAACCAACCGTCGAAACTCCAGTTGAACAGCCATACGACGAAGGATATACTGAGCCGCCGGTTGAAGAGACTGCCGGGGCGCGGCATTTGCGGGTGTTATCTCTCGCAGGCCCGTATCCGCCCGGCCCCGGTCAGGTACTTTACACGTTGGACGCGATTCCGGGCAAGGCGGTTGTCAAGGGCTTTCTGCCGGCGGGTCATTCGCAGGCAGACAAAGATTTGCTGTATGCGAAAATGAAGCTGGTAAGGGCGGGCGTGGTCGATTCATGGGATAAGTTCAGGAACCTTCTCGGTGTCGAGCCTTCTGAAACCGTTTATCTTTATGTCCAAAAGGTGCCTTCAACGCTTTTCGGAACGATGGCGCTGACTCAGGAGAGCTCGGACCCGGTTTTGAGGTGCAGGGCAAAGCTCAACGCGGAATACCTGCAAATAAGCGGCGAGAAATATGCCAAGGCAGGCGTTGCGCACGAACTCTTCCACTGCTTCCAGTACTACATCCCGCTGCGCAATTATAATGACCCGAATGAGGCCTGGTTGATGGAGGCGACCGCAACCTGGTCCGAGCATTTTATCTACCCGACTTACAATAGCGAGCAGGAGTATCTACCGCTATTCTACCAGACGCGCAACAAGCCGCTCGTATTTCCGCTTCCGCGCCTGAAGAAGTACGCTGATTACAACTTCTTCCTTTATCTCCAGGAGTCCGGCAGCTCCGGCGAAGTCGCAAAAGTGCTTCTTGATGCGAAGACTGTGGGCGCAAAAGGCGCACTTAATGCATTGCCGGATTTCCAAAACGGGCATGCGGACTTCTCGTTCTGGAATTGGAATAAGGCGCCTTTCCAGTTTTATTCCGACGACCCGAAGTATCCTGATGTTAGCGTATCTGGTCCTGCGGTTAAGTACTATCAGCTAACTGACGCCAGCAGCGGGACTACGGCGGTTTCATTGGATGCGGGCACGGCCACCTACCAAGTCTATGATGTAATGGTCGGTCCCGAGGTCAAGAAGCTGGACTTCAAGTTCCAAGATATCAATGACGAAGTGCACCAGCGGCATGCGCTGCTCAGAATCGATGGCCAATGGATTGACGAGCAGTGGACGGGCCTGAAGGAAAGGCGCTTCTGCCTGGACAGGCCGGGCGAGAAGGTTGAAGCAGTTGTGTTGATTTACTCGAACGCCGACCTTAACGCGCCGTTCTTTTCGCAGTACGAGGTTGACACGAAGGGCGAGTGCCCGCTCGAGATAACCGGCACAACCACCATAGAAAATTCGATTTCGGCTCCCTTGCAAGGCGGCGAGTTCAGGGTGGAAAGCAAGTTTGTTTCAAGGGACGTTTTGCAGTACGACGAGACTGAGGATGCATACAAGCTGAAATCGCGGTCCGTGACGTGCAAGACTTCGAGCAATGCGCAGGGCTCGGGCATGGACACCTACTTGGGCGCGCCATACCTGGCGGGCCTGGAGGCCAAGGGCGATTGCTCGGGCGCTGCCACCATACAATACAATGATTTGGGCAGCGCGCCTGTGAAAATCGAGTTCTACCGCAAGGATAACGTGGTCTCGGTTGATCTCGACCCTTCGGTGCCTGAAGCGTACTCGCGCTGGATCCGCTGTTCAACGTTCCAGAAGATGAGCTGGGACTCGACGGCCTTGATAATAAAGCAGCTCGAGTACTCGGGCACGTGCGGGATTGCGGGCCTGCCGTCAAGGGTCGACTGGAACAACCTGAACATCGATGAGGTGAAGAGCGGCAACAGGCTGCACAAGGAGGAGTCACAAAGCATGCCTGTCGAGGGCGGGACGGCTTCGATGAAGATCAGCATAGACTATATTCTCTCGGAACAGCCTTGAAAAGAGGAATTGGTATGGAAAAACTGCCGAAAAATGATGAGGAATGGAAGAAAAAACTTACGCCCAAACAGTATAGCATTCTAAGAAAAAAAGGAACTGAAGTGCCGTTTACAGGAAAGCTCCTGTACAATAAGGAGAAGGGAATTTACACCTGCGCGGCCTGCGGATCCAAACTGTTCAGTTCCGATGCAAAGTACGATTCACGCTCTGGCTGGCCGAGTTTCTTTGAAAGCGCAGGAAAAAATTCCGTTGAGCTCCGGCCCGAACGCGGTTTCCTGGGCAAACGCATAGAGGTCATTTGCAAAAAATGCGGCAGCCACCTGGGCCACGTTTTCGACGACGGGCCGGCGCCCACGGGAAAGCGCTATTGCATAAATTCCGCTTCGCTTGAATTCAGGGGCGGCGAGGCCGGGGCAAAGACGGAGAAAGCGGGTTTCGCGGCCGGCTGCTTCTGGCACGTGCAGGCGGAGTTTGATAAACTCCCGGGCGTCGTCAAGACTACCGCGGGCTATGCCGGAGGCACGGTGAAAAACCCCGCCTACGAGCAGGTGCATGAAGGCGGGACGGGCCATGCCGAGGCGGTGCTGGTCGAGTATGACCCGAAGAAAATAGCCTATGAGAAGCTGCTGGAAACCTTCTGGAAAATGCACGACCCGACGCAGTTCAACGGGCAGGGGCCCGATGTCGGAGAGCAATACCGTTCTGCAATATTCCACTACGGCGAGGAGCAGAAGAAGCTCGCTGAAAAGTCTTTGGCAGATCAGCAGAAAAAACATGCCAAGAAGATAATGACCCAGATAGTGCCTGCGGGGGACTTCTGGCCCGCCGAGGAATACCACCAGAAATACTTCGCAAAACAGGGGGGAGGAGGGCAGGAATCGTGCAGGATTTGAGCGGAGAGCGGCGCCATTGAAGCGCGGGAGAGTGGTTGCATGACCGAGTTCGTAAAAGTGGCCTCGACGGATGACATCCCGAAAGGCGGCATGAAGGGCTTCGGCATGAATGGCAAGAAGTTCCTAGTCGCAAACGTGGGCGGAAAATTCTACGCCATGGAGTCTACGTGCACGCATGCAAAAGGACCGCTGGCGAACGGGACACTTTCCGGCAAGGAAGTGACCTGCCCGTGGCACGGCTCGAAGTTCGACGTGACGACTGGCAAGGTAACCGGGGCACCTGCGCGCAAGGACGAGCTAACCTACGAAGTGAAGGTGCAGGGCAAGGACCTCCTTGTCAAGCTGTAGCGGGCTCCGAAGTACGATTAAGAATTTAAACCGAGCCGGCGAAGGCAATCACATGGGAGACCCGGCTGCAGAACTCGAGGGGGGCAGGAGGGAGAAGGACGCGTTCTACCTTGTCTCCCCGGAATCGCCGCTCGACGAGGAGGACAAGGTCGATTTCAAGGGCCTGAAGTATTTTCCCTACGACGAAAAATATCGGGTAAGGGCGCGGTTCGTCCCGTATGAAAATCCCGCGGAAATCGTAATGACCACGAGCAAGGGCCTCGGGCAGGTGTTCCTCGCGGTCGGCTATTTCGAGTTCGAGATGGAGGGGAAGAAGCTCACGCTGCAGGCATACCAGTCGCCGCATGGCCTCCATACGACGGGCTATTTCGTTCCCTTCCGGGACGCGACTTCGGGAAAGGAGAGCTATGACTATGGGCGCTACCTTGAGGTACATGAGGGGGCGCGCGTGCGGGAAAACGAGTTCATTCTCGACTTCAACGTCTCCTATAACCCCTACTGCGCCTACAACGAAAAACACGCGTGCCCCTTCCCGCCGCCCGAGAATACGCTGGACGTGGAGATACGCGCGGGCGAGAAAAAGTACAGGGAAGCATAGCTAATGGCTGCGCGGCCCAGGATATTTTTTCCGGATTTTAGCACGCGCTCAGCCCGCCAGTGCAGGAAGCGCCTTCGCGACCAGATACACGGCGAAACCGAGGAAGATGAGCCCCACCACGAACCTGCCGTACTTTCCCATCCATGCGCCCAGGGGCTCGAGCAGTTTCGCCGATTTTTGCGGCGCGACAAGGTAGACTCCAAGCGGGAGCAGTATGGGCGAGAGCAGGAAGAACTCCGTGACCGCGAGCGGCAGCAATTTGGTTGCGAAAGAGCCCGCAGTTTCCGCTATGGTCCTGACGGCCGTGATGTTCAGAAGCGCGGCATCGAAATTGGTTAATGTGCCCAGCAGCCCCACGGCGACCAGTTTCTTGGCTGAAAGCTGGCCTCTCGCTCCAAGCCTGTCGCCCGCGCTTTCCTTCATCAGCAGGACCTTCAACCCGAAAGCGCCCAGCAGGAGGCCGAGCGCCAAGTCGAAGATTGCGACCGGCTGCGAAATCTCCTGGGCAACTATGTCGTCTCCCGAAGCGAACGCCACGCCTATGGCGAAGAGAATGATGGCTGCGAGAACTGAGCCCAAAAGGAAGGCGAGAACGGAATTGGCCGCCTTCTTCGAAAGCATCGCTATGCAAACGCCCAGGATTACCGGCGACATTGCAGAGGCTATGGCAAGCGGGAGAATTTCGATGAGCAGAGAGACCATGGTGGCACAACCGGTGGGAGGCTACTCGCGGGCGCGCTAGGCATACTCTTCCTTGAACATCTGCATCGTCAGCAGGGTATAGCTCAGGAGCAGGGGGCCTATCAGCACGCCCATTATCCCGAAGTACTGCAGGCCAATGATTATGCCGAGTATGGAAATCAGCGGGTGCAGCTGCCCTATGCGGTTCTGAATCACGGGCCTGAGGTTCTCGATGCCGAAAACGATGAGGCCGATGACGCTTATGCCCATGGCGGCGTCATAGTTCTTCTGCATGATTTCGGCGAGCACGATGGGCACCCAGACGAAGGGCACGCCGGTGAACGGTATGCAGGCCAGTACCGCCGCTATTATGCCGAAGAAGACCGCGGCGGGAACGCCGTAATACATGAAGACCAGCATCAGGGGCACGGCCTGTACGATGGCCATGAGGCCCGTGCATATGAGCACGGAATAGGTGACCTTCTTGAACTCGCTGGCCAGCTTTTCAGTGTTCTTCCTGTTGAACGGAATCAGCGAGCGGCCGAATTTCCCGAGCGAGCCCTCAGATACCAACAGATAGTAGAGCGTGAAAATCAGGATGAGCAGGTCCAGCATCAGCTTGCCGACATTCTGTATTACGGACAAGACCAGGGATTTCAGGGCGTTCAGGGCCGCGGAGAGCACACCGATAAGCGCCTCGTTCACGGCTGCGCTCACGTTGGTGTCCGGGAACATTTTCTGAAGCGTTGACAGGTGGCCGTCCACCATGGTCACGTACGGCTGGAAGGTGGTGTTGTTGATCAGGTGAAGCGTCTCGTTGGCGAGCATGGCGAACAGGATGACGCAGGGTATTCCGATTACGACCGCGCCGATGAGCATGGCGGTTATGCCGGCCGAAGTCTTTCCGAGCCCTCGCGAGCGGAGAGAGACGTAGAGCGGCTTCAAAATCACGTATGCGAAGATCGCAAGGAAGAAGGTGCTCGTGAAGGCCCAGAGCGAAGCAAGGGTTATGTAGGCCAGGAAAAGGACGACGATGCCTGCGATGGCCAGCCTTACCTGCTTTTCTCTTGCAGTCTCGGGAGGTTCCCTTTCCATGGGGCGATTTCGGCTGCCGGGTTAAAAACCTTTCCCGCAATCCGGGCGGAATCAGCTGATGCCGAGCTTCCTGAAGGCATAGACCTTGATCGGGTCCATGAGCAAGAGGGATGCTGAAGTGACTGCAAGTATGGTCGCCACTATGGAGGCGGGAAGCGGCACTACCAGGAAGCCGTAGATGCCCATCAGCGTGAACACGACTACTGCGAACGTGAGGATGGTCAATACGAAAATGTGGGGGCGTGAACTCCAGAAATGCCCCCGCTCCCGGAGGGTGATTATGCCCAGCTGGCCCATGTAGACTATGGCCAGCAGCACGAGCGTGCGCAGGTGGTCGAGGTCAAGATGGAAGTAGTTCATGCCGAGGAAAAGCAGGGTAAGAACTACGATGCAGAACAGGATGCCCAGCAGCGCCGACGCCAGCGTGATGTTCCGTATGTTCCAGCTGTTCGGATTCTTCGTGCCGCGGGCATTGTCAATGGCAAGGGACATGGTCATGAAGTCGTTCACGAAGACGAGGAACACGAGGCCGGATATGGAAATTATGACATCTTGGAACAGGAAGAAGCCGATTGTGAGGACCAGCAGGAATTGTATGGCAAGGACGATTTTTTTCAGAGTCCACGTGAGCATGCGCTGGTAGGTCTTGCGGCTCGTCCTGACCGCCTCGAGAATCACCTTTGTCCCGGGCTCGGTGAGCACCATGCTGGCTGCTGCCTTGGCGACATCGGTGGCGCTGCTGACCGCTATGCCGAGCTCCGCCTGCTTGAGCGCCGGCGCGTCGTTCACCCCGTCCCCGGTCATGCCGACCGTGTAGCCCCGGGACTGGAGGTGCTTGACGACCCAGTACTTGTCCTCGGGGTAGATTTCGGCAATGCCGTCGCAGCCCGCGAGCGCCTTCGCCTGCTCGTTTTCCGGCAGGGCCTTGAGCTCCGAGATGCGAACTATCCGGCTGCCGATGCCCGACTGCACCGCCATCTCGCGCGCCACGGCCAGGTTGTCGCCCGTGAGCATTATGGGCCTTATGCCGGCTTCCCTGAGCGCGGCGATGGTCTCGGCGGAATCAGGCCTGAGAGGGTCTGCGAGCGCCAGCAGGCCGACGAGCGATAGCTCTTCGAAGTTCCCGCTGTCGGATTTGGCGACCGCGAGCACGCGGCAGCCCCTGAGCGAGAGGCGCTCGACCTCGGCATCCACCTTGTCCTTCTGCGCCTTGCTCACGCCCGTGCAGAGAGAGAGAATCATCTGCGGCGCGCCCTTTGTCACCCTGAATTTCTTGCCCTTGAAACTCACGATGGCCTCGGTCCTCTTCGTGGCCGGCTCGAAGGGCGTGAAGGAGACCTGGGAGTAGCCTGCGAGGCTTGCGCCGTTCGCCCGCGCATAAGCCAGGACCACGGCATCAATGGCATCCTTGCTTTCGGCAGAGGATGCGAGCGAGGCGATGGTTAAGAGTTCTGCCTTTTCAAAATCATCAAGAGAGATGGCCTCGGCAATCTCGAGCTCGTTCTTCGTTATCGTGCCGGTCTTGTCCAGGCACAGCACCTCGAGCGAGGCGGCGTTCTCGATGGACTCGAGCTTTGTCACGAGGATGCCCCGCCGCGAGAGCTCGGTGGCGCCGGTTGCCTGCGAGATCGTGAACATCACCGGCAGCGCGGCTGGCACGCCTCCGCCGATGAAAAGCACGGCGAAGGTCATTATGACGAGCGCGGGAATGTGGTTCAGGAGAGAATAGGCAAACACCATCAGGAAGGCGGCCGTGCCAAGGTAAATCATGTACTTGGAGATCGTGAACATTATTTCCTCCTGCTTCGATTTCGCCTTCGCGATGTTGACCAGTTCCACCGTTTTTCCGAAATAGGTGCGCATGGCCGTGTTCACGACCACGCATTTCGCCTCGCCCCGCTTCACTATGGAGCCCGTGAAAAGCACGCCGCCCTCGCGGAGCTCAACGGGGAGGGATTCGCCAGTCAGCGCGGACTGGTCGGCAGATATGCTACCATGCAGAATCTTCGCATCTGCAGGCACGACATCGCCCAGGCCCACGGTTATGATGTCGCCCGGCACGAGCTCGCGCGCCACCCTTGCCGTCCAGTTCCCGTCCCGCAGGACCCTCGCGTTTATCGTGAGCTTGCGCTTCAGGAGCTGGAGGGCCTTCTGCGAGTCGTGTTCCTCGTAGAAGGAGATGCTTGTGTTGACGAGCAGAAGGAGGGCAATCACGAGCGCATCGAAAGTCTGCCCCACCAGATAAGACAGGAGGGCCGCCACCTCGAGAAGCCAGGGTATGGGGCCCCAGAAGCGCAAAAGGAATTCGAGCAGCGGGTTGGTTTTTTTCTCCACGACCTCGTTGAAGCCGAACTCCTTCACCCTGCGCGAGGCCTCCTCTTCCGAAAGCCCGCCCTCGCCCGCATCCAGCCAGCTAAGCGCGCTCCTGATGTCGGCTTCCTTGAATTGCGCAGTTGTCCTGGTTTCCATGGATAGCGGAGGGGCATCGGGGAAGGACTAAATAAAGATTACGCGGGGCAGGGCCGCGGGCCAGACTGGCCGGCAGCATGGTCCTGGCTGGCATTACGGCTTTTGAAATAAAAGGAAAAATAGCCTGAAAAGCCTCACATGACCCTGAAAACGCCTATGCCTCGGGCATTATCGGATTGCGCTCCTCGCTTACCAGGTCCATGTAGGCCTGAAGCTTCACGAAGTACGCGCAGTACTTGAACAGCCAGTCGTGCAGCATCCTGTTGCGCTTGCCGGTCACAAGGATGTAAAGCCACTGTATCAGCCACGCGAACGTGGCGATTATGCCAAGCACGCTGAGCACGATTACGGATGGTATTGCCCACAGCCAGCGGACGATCAGCTCCAGCCTGCCCGCATGCTCGTCGTATTCCACCGCATAGTTTACGCCTTTCATGGAGATGCACCCTGGACAGCAATCCGTGGGGCGATATTTAAACCCAGCGCATCGGGATCCGACCGGGAATCCGTGCGGCCCGGCTTCCGGAGAAAGGGAAAAATTAAAAATAAGGAAAGGGGGACCCGGGTCCCCCGTCCGCGCCTCAGATCCGGAGCTCAGCCCTTGGCGCGCCTGCCGCCCTTCTCAGGCATGTAGTAGAGGTACCCGCCAACCGCAATCATTATCACGGAGATTACGACCATGGCCAGGGATATGTTCAGCAGGAACACAACGGTTTCAATGAACGTCCTGGAGCTCTCGGACATCACCTTCACGCTGTTGAGCAGCTCCGTGATTTTCGAGGTGTATTCCGGGACTCTCGAGACGTCAATCGCGCCGCCAACTACCGGAAGCTGGGCAATCGAAGTGGAAAGCTCGTTCAGCGACGAGACCATCGCCTGTATATTTGCGTAGGAGGCCGAGTGCGTAGTAGCGTACGCGGACTCGGAATACTGTTTCAGCAGGTATATCTCGTTCTGCGAGGGGCCCAGCTGCAGGTTTATGTACCCGAACAGGAGCAGGCTCGCCAGGAAGAAGCCTATCAAGAAACCCGAAACGAATTTCGTCATAAAACCACCATTTCGTGATTATGCTGGCGGGTTTATATTGCTAACGTCTCACCCGAACGCCAAATCACCGCCCCTCAGTTGCGCTGAATTTTGCCCCTGCTTACCGCCATCAATGCAACTACCCCGATTCCGCCGAGAATTGCGGAGAACGCGAAGCCGCTGGCCTCGGCTAGCGTTTTTAACGTAACGCCCTCCGCTTAGCAATGCACACTGGCGGCAAATCCCACGGCTATTTCTTCGCTTTTGCAGGGAATTCGCTGAAGAAGAACAGGAAGAAAACGAAAAACACGTAGTAGAGCGGCTCATTGAGGGCGTAGCCGAGGAGACCGAGAAGGCCGACCAGGCCCCAGTACCAGTTTGTTTTTATTTGCACGTCCCGGTATCTTTGCCGGAGTATATATCGCTTTCGCTCAGCAGGCTTCCTCTATCTTCTTCCTCAGGATTTCCAGGAAGCCTTTCCACAGCACGTCATAGTTCTGGAAGTTGGAAATGAACGGGTTCAGCATGCACACCCGCAGCACGCGGACGCGGCCCACCCTGTTCCACTCCTTTTCCGGAATTCCAAGCCGCTTCACGAATTCCTTCGGAGCATCGCCATAGTCCTCCCTGCTCAGCTCGGTGTTCGAGGTAATCCAGTCGTTCCTGTAGACAGGACCGCTCACGTAGGACGATTCGGAGTAAACGCGGGAGTTGAGGTCGTTCATCTTCTCCAGGTTCGTGTTCCCCTTCTCGTTGAATGCCATGCAGATTATGTTGAAGTCCGGAGTCTGCACCAGCGGCTGCACCAGGAATTCCCTTCCCTTGGCCTTCAGGCTTTCCGTGGCTTCCAGCGAGCGGGTGAACATCTGCGCCGCTTCTATGCTCCTGCCGATTATTTCGCCATAGCCCGTTATGTTGAGCGGGATTACGCGGTGGCTTGCCCAGACTGCGGCCGCCGTAGCGCCCGCCTTTGAGCCCTCCATGATGTACGAGCCGAGAAGGACTGGTTAACTCTTGCCCGACTCGAAAACATAGGCCGCGAAATACGATATGAGGTCCAGGATGCGGCGGTCCTTGATTGCAATGCCGCCGGCGGCATACGGGATGTAGCCCATCTTGTGCGGGTCTATGGTTATTGAATCGGCTGCGGGAATTGCCTTGTAGGATTCGTAGATTTCCTTTGAAGGATAGCTGTGGTTCCCCACGAAGACCTTGTCGGAGAACAGGCGCCTTTTCAACGCGCCATATTCCATGAAGCGGCTTTTCTCGTCAAGGAAGAGGGCCCGGGAATACCCGCCGTAGGCCGCGTCCACGTGGAAGTAGAAGGAGACGCCTTTTTTCTGGTATTCATCGCGCAGCCTCGCGATTTCCGCGATGCGGTCTATCGCGCCTTCCTCGGTCGTGCCCACGACGCCCACCACCGCGATGATCGGGATTTTCTTTGCAACGTGGTCGTCGATAGTCCTTTTCAGGACGCCCATGTCCATGCGGAAGCGCCCGTCCACCTGCACCTCGACGAAATTCCTGTTCCCTATTCCCAGCACGTCCGCCGCCTTGACCCAGGAGTAGTGCTTGGACTGCGGAACGAGGACCACGCCGAGCTTCCCCTCGCCCACGCCGGTTCCCCGCACGGTCTCGCTGCGGACCGCGTCGAAGCATCCCGCCTTCTTCACCTTTTCGATCAGGTCCAGCGCCTTTTGCGTCGGCATGTTGAGCAGCTGCCAGTCGGTCATGCCCTTCACCAGGGACGGCTTGACCTTCTTCACTGCGAGCGGGAAGGACTTGAGGTTCCGCGCCATCCAGAGCCCTTCGTAGTTGGCAATAGTACCGTCGGTTGTGATGTGCCCCCAGGAATCCTTCGGGTCGAACCCGAGCATGGTCGCGAGGTCCTTTCCCACCTCGATTTCCATTGGCGTGGTCGCAGTTGATGCTTCGTATGCAACGTTGTTCGGATTATAGAGCATCGCAGCCATGTAGGCAAGGTTAGCCACCATTAGCGTGTCGGAATTCATGTGGCCGAGATAGCGCGCCGAGAACCAGGGCATGGAAGTCGCCTTGAGCTTTGCGGAAAGTTGCGAAAGAACCTCGTAAGTCCTGTGCAGCGTTTCCTGATAATTCCCACGGCGCATTTCCTGCACGGAGGCGATTTCGGCGTCTTCGGGGTGGAAGTCCCGGCGCCAGTGCATGTGTTCGTCCATCAGGAAATTCAGTGTGTTCTTGAAATAATCGCGGTTTTCGGATTTCGGGCCGAGGAAAAGGGCCTTGACTTCGACGTCTTTCGCGTTGGCGCTCGTAGCCGTTTTGTTTTGTTTTCCTTTTTTCCCTTTCATCCGATCACCCGCTCAATGCCCGTGCTTTTTTCCCTGGCTTGCCCTCAACCTTTCCCTCAATCTTCCACTCCGGCTTCCTGAAGTGGTAAATGATTAGCGGGACGGCGACCACGGCCACGGTTCCAAGCAGCATGAACGCGCGGTAATTGTTGCCCTCCGAAATCTGGCTCGGCGGCATGAGTGCCAGGGTGAAGAGGAAAATCATGGAAAGGAAGCCGAAGCCCGCGACCAGCCACATTCCCAGTTTGCCGCCAGGGATGGAAAACGGCCTTGGCACGTCCGGCTGCGAATACCTCAGCCGGATTGCCGCGGCGTACATCAGGAGATACATCGCTATGTAGACCGCGGTCGTCAATGCGAAGAGCATCCAGAAGGAGCTGTTAACGCCCCCCGGAAGGAGGACGTAGACCGCGCCCCAGAAGGTTATCATCAGCGCCTGGAGCATGAGCATGTTGGTCGGAATGCCGTTCTCGTTCTTCTTCTGGAGAATCGGGGGCAGGGTGCCTTCGCGCGCAGTGGCGAAAAGCCCGCGCACGGGCCCGAGAATCCACGTGGACACCTGGCCCATCGCGCCGATGACTATGAGGAGCGCGAAAACCTTCACGAGCCATGAAAGCCCCATGCTCTGGAAGATTACCTGGAAGGTCTGCATTATTCCCGCAAGAAGGTTGAGGTTCCCCACCGGCACGAGCATTGCGACGACCAGCGCGCCCAGGACCCCGACTATCGTGGTCGCGGCGCCCACTATGAGGATGCCGAGGGGGTAGTTTCTCTGCACGTTCCTTATCTCGTTCGCATGCGTTGCAGTCATCTCAATCCCGATGAACACGAAGACGAAGGTGACGAGCAGAACGAGGTTCGACATCGAGGAGAAATCGGGTATGAGGTCGGCCATGGTCGGACTCAGGGTAAGCTGAACCGGGTTTCCGGAAGTGATGTACCACAACCCGCCCAGGATGAGCACGGCCGCCGGAATGAAAGTTCCGATAATGACGGAAATGGAGCTTATCTTTGAATACATCTTCAGTCCCTTGAAATTCAGGAACGTGAAGCCCCACCAGACCAGGACTATGATCAGGAACTCGAACAGCTTGTTGCTGGCCAGCACTGGGTCAATCAGGTACGCGAGTGTCGCGGCAATGAACGTGAGGATGCTGATGAAACCTATGGTCATCTGGAACCATTGCAGCCAGATGGCAGTAAAGCCCCATTTTTGGCCGAAAGCGTTCTTCACCCAGGCGTAAACGCCGCCTTCCTCGGGCCAGCCGGTTGCGAGTTCCGCGGACACGAGGGATGCGGGAATCAGGTAGATTACTACGGCCATTATGCAGAAGGCGATTGACTCCCAGCCGACCACGCCCTGCGTGGGAAATGTCCTGATGCTCATGAGGGCCGCGCAAGTCAGCAGGACAAACGCAAGGAGACTGAGCTTGAACCCGCCTTCAGATGCCATCACGCCACCCCCATTGAAACCCGCAGCCGCCGGTTTTGCATAAACCGGTTTTCCATCGATATTTTCATTGATACATTGGCCGGGTTTTTATTACTAACGGGTGGTTCGGAAGACCCGTCATTTCCGCGGAAATGCTACTGGACACCCCCGAAGGCGAATTGCTTGTTTTCCTTTGTCTTTTTGACGAAGTTTCGCAGGCTTTTTTGGAAAGCCGAAACCCCCTGCCGCCTCCTGTCTTCAATATACGCGATGCGGATTCGCTTGTAAATGTCGGGAAACTTTTGGAAATTCTCCCAAACTTGCTTGTCGTGCTTCAATGCAGTTAGGATGTCCGGAGAAATCTTCAACTTCTGCTCCTTTGTTAGCAGGTCGCGGTTCTTGAAAGCCGCCAGCCCCGCGGGCGTCATCTTGCCGAGCTTGATGAGCCGCCGCATGCGCTCGATGTTTGGCTGCGACCATTTGCCCGTGCTTTTTCTTACTGAGAACCTCTGCGCGTATTTTTCCGAATCAATGCGCTTGATGGTGCTGTCGATCCAGCCGAAGCAAAGCGCCTCTTCCACGGCATGGGCATAGGGAATGCGCGGCTTGCCGGTATGCTTTCTCAGGTAGACGAGCCAAATCTCCTTCTCCTTGCCGTGGTTTTTTGCGAGCCACTCGCGCCAGGCGTTCCTGTCGGCCACGTAAAGCGTTTTTCCCAATTTCATCATCATGCTCTCGAGATTGGAATTTTAATGGTTTCTAGCACCGGTGCTCGGAAGACGGTTATTTCCGCGGAAAAAGGAATGTTTTCGGAGTTTAAGACTACCTACGCCTTTATACTATCCGCAGCCCATAGCATAACTATGAGCGTGGAAGAAAAGAAAGGGGCCATCGACGCATGGAGCAAGCACGTTGCGGGAACTGCCCAAAAACACAAGTTCGCGAGCTTCAGTTCCGTTGCCGAAGAGGCTTTCTGCGAAACGTTCAAAAGGGGCATCCTGGCCGATAAGAATCTCACAAAGGAAGAAAAACGCGAAATTCTCGAAAGCATGAAAAGCCAGCCAGTCATCAACGCCAGTGCCGCCTACTGATTTTTAATGCGCCCGCAGGCCGGGTCAAACATCTGAACAAATTACGGCAACAACTGCTTATTAAGCCCCGCACAGCCGTTTAATGATTGACACGGAGGGATTGCATGAAAACCAAAACGCTCAAGGAAGTAGTTGAATTCGACTCGAGCCCGCATGAAGTGTACGAGGCGCTGATGGATTCCGAAAAGCATTCCCGGTTCACGGGCGGAAAGGCGAAGATAAGCCGCGAGGTTGGCGGAAAATTCAGCGCCTACGACGGCTACGCGGAAGGGTAGAACCTGGAGCTCGTGCCGGACAGGAAAATCGTGCAAAGCTGGCGCGCTAGCGACTGGCCGAAAGGGCTCTATTCAAAAGTAACTTTTGCACTTGCGGAAAGACCCGGGGGCAAAACGAAACTGACCTTCACCCATGCAGGAGTTCCTGCCGAGCAATACGCGGACATCAGGCAGGGCTGGAAAGATTTCTACTGGGAACCGATGAAGTCGGTTCTCAAGCTCTGAAGTTAAGGTGAGGACGCCGATCAATTCCGTGGAATTGACTTTGGGAGTTTATTCCGTAGGCTTGCCGTCATATTCCTCAGGCATTGCCTCGGCCTCTTTTTTGGTGTGGCGCACCACCTTGTCCTGGTGCTCCGGCGGCGAGTAAATCGTGTACAATTTCAGGTCTGCCGTTTTAGAAGTGTTGACCACGTTATGCTTGGCGCCTGCCGGGACTATGACGCCATGGCCATCCTTGACGGGATGCCCGATGCCATCTATGATTACCTTTCCTTCTCCCGCATCGAACCGGAAGAACTGGTCGCGGTCGGGGTGCGTTTCCATGCCTATCTCCTCTCCGGGCCTAAGGCACATGAGAACGAGCTGGCTGTTCTTTCCCGTGTAGAGCACGCGGCGGAAATCGGTGTTTTTCTTGGTCTCATTTTCAAGATCAATCGAGTATCCTTTCATGTTTATCGCCCCTCGCATCCGATATCTGGCAAAGCACTATAAATAGATTTACAAGGCCCTTTCCAAGGAAGCGAGGCGCCATCTCCGGGGCGATGTTTTAATCAATATGTGCAGCATCCATTAATGACGGCGTGGGAAAAATGGAACAATCAAACTATGAGAACTATCCGCTTTGGATTGTGCTCATCTCAAACTTTTTTTCGCTTGCAGTTTACCTTCTGGGCACGTTTGTGATGTATCAGCTGGGGCTTGCATGGCTTGTCGCCTATCTGGCATACGTCGCGTGTCTGGAGTTCAGGCTGTTGAAAGGAAGCTGCGTTAATTGTTATTATTACGGGAGAACGTGCGCGTTCGGCAAGGGAAGGCTGAGTTGCCTGCTTTTTAAGAAAGGAGACGCCAGGAAGTTCGCTTGCAGGCAGATCACGTGGAAGGACATCCTCCCGGATTTTCTGGTTTCGCTAGTCCCGATGGCAGCGGGCGTCATCCTTTTGGTGCACGAGTTCAGCTGGCTCGTTTTGGGCGCGATTTTGCTGCTCGCAGTGCTTAGTTTCGCGGGCAGCGCGTTCGTTCGCGGTTCATTGGCGTGCAAGTACTGCAAACAAAGGGAGCTTGGATGCCCGGCAGAACGATTATTTGGAAAGACGAAGAAATGAGCAGTTCCAGGATAACTTGCTGTTATCATAAAAACACGGTCTTGATGCAGAAGTGTGATAACTCCGTCGTGCATTTTAGGGGGCACGAGGAAGACGGCCTGGCTGAAACTGGTCTGCCTGAGCTACATGATTTTTGGAGAGACAGGTCATTTCCTAGGGAAATTAGGTGTCTAAACGTGCTCTGCGGGTAGGAAGTATCTAATAATTTATCGCAGCATCAAGCCAGCTATGCAAGATTTGAGCAGGTTCAGCTTCGGCGCAACATCGGCAGTTACTTCCAGCCTTGCACTAATGATAGGACTGAACCAGCTTGACGTTTCGCGCATGGGATTGATAGGCGCGCTATTAGTCATAGGGCTTGCTGACAATCTGGCGGATGCCCTCGGAATTCACGTATATTCTGAATCGAAATCCAAGGCGCATACAAAGCTCAATACAGCCACCAACTATCTGACGCGCCTCGGGATTACGCTGCTTTTAGTCGTGTTTGTGATATTCCTGCCTCTCACCTATGCCATACTGGCGTCTATAATCGTAGGGATGCTGGTAATCGCAGTGCTGAGCTTCTTCATAGCGAAAGAACACGGCTTGAACGCTCCGCGCGCGGTGGTGGAACACCTGGCAGTTGCTGCACTCGTGCTGGTGGTGAGCCAGCTAGTGGGCTCGGCCATACACGCGCTATTCCACGGCTGATAGTCTGAGCGATTTCGTTATTTGTCTAAGTTTTGCTGTCAAATTGGAGCTTCGCTCCAATACCCGCAAAGTCCTTCGAACTATTGCGGTCGCTCAGGCAGAGTACTTTTAGTCAGACCGTCCGCTTGGACTGAATTCGCAAGCCTGAGCAGCGCATGAATTTGCAGAGGCACACACAGCGCGTTTCCTAGGAAATCTACTCTTCCCCGTTATCTTCTTCCGTGGCAATTTTCTCAAAAATCTCAATATATTGACAGTGACTTAATTTTGCGCGCTCGATAAGATCATCCCACGTAGTAAAGATTACCCACCCTTTGTCGCCGTATGCCTCTTTAATCGAATTCGCCTCTGAACTCAACTCGGCTGCTATGAGATGACTTTGGATCCGACCGTATTTGATTCCATCTGGATCGCTGATTTCTTTAAATCTTTTTTCTACGTAGACGCGATACTTGTCTGCCTGCGAGAAATCGCCTACTTTTGCGACGTATTTGCCTCGTTTTATTTCTACTATATGCAAGGTTCCGCCTATGCCAACACAAATAAAGTCTGCACGGTCGTCATCGCCTTCGGTGCCTTTAGATTCAAGACCAAACTCCTCTTTTATCCATGTTGCGACCCGTGCTTCGGGTTTATTTAAGATCCAAGTTGGATTCAAAAGAAACGGAAAGGTTTCTAGGTGTTTCGAGATCACTCCCCGTTCCTTTGCATCTTCACGATGCATTTTTTCTAGCGCGTTAATTGCGGCTAGATTGCTCTTTAATATTTGAAGAAGACCTACCGCCGTGCGTATGTGCATTTTGGATAAAAGCTCATCCAACTTTCCAAGGTCTTCATCGTTAGTGTCCTTAATTTTTTCTATAATCCGTTTAAGCGTTTCATTTTCTAGAGCGGAAAGAAACCAAGAGAGAAGGTCTTCAAATTCTTTGGTTTCCATTTCTATAGCTTTGAATTTGTGAACAAAGTCTATCGCCACTTTTTTGTACGCTGGAGAGAGCCCTTCAATTCTCGACTTAAAGGAAGGCCTGATTTCCATTACTTCTTTTTCCCTGGCTTCTGACCTCAAGTGAGCCCATTCTGCCAAGTATTTCTTTACTGTTTCCTGTCCCCACTTTTGAAATGCATGACCGCTTGGGCTCTCCCATGCAATTGCATCACGGGGGGTTGCTATTTGATCTGGTCCACCAGCCTCGTCCAGCCATTCTGCCCTGACCATTCCAACCAGGTATCGAAGGCCATGTTGGCCATAAACGCCACCACTGATGTCGAAAAAAGTCGCTTCCTGAGATATCTTTCCGCGGGTATATATGAGTATTCCAGATAACTCTCCTTCGTTTTGTCTTCGTGGATGTTCAGTGAAACCAATCCAGTATTTCACCGGTCCACAACCAGAAACATCAGTTTCGCCCCATTCTTTTTCTGGCCAACGGTACTGTAATTTGAACGCTTCTTCTTTGAGATCTTCGCCATTTACCACGACTCTAAACTTCGAGCCTATAACGAGAAAGCGTTGCGTCATGCTTTGTTGGAATCTCTCGGAGCTTTGGGCTTTTTTGTTGTGAAGGTGTTGGAGTATTACCGTAGTGCCTTGCGTTGTTCTTGCGCCTGCCGGAGCCTTGCTAATCGGCCCAGCGTAAATTACTGTGACTGGTGCTTGATTTCTCCCAGCTTTTTTCAGTTCTTCCCAAGACAGAGCAAACCAAAGGAGTACTTGTTCGTTTAAGGCAGGATCGGCTTTTTCATATACCGTTTGAATTTCTACGGTGTCAGCTATCCCAAAACCAGCCAATTTGCCTATTCCTTTTCTTCCTTGGAGCAAACGTCCTCCCGGAGACCTGTCGGTCTTGTCTTCTTCCCTTCGGTCGCGCCCAACATCTAGGTAACTGTCTCTAACCAGTTCCCAATTCATTCCCCGTCCATTATCGCTTACTTTTATCGTGTGAGATTCGTTTGTCGGATCCCAAGCTTGGTCGAGGGGTAAATCAACGTTAACTTCCGTGGCGTCGGCATCCCATGAATTGGAAACTAGCTCGGCTATTGCTGGCACTGGGCGTCCAGAGTACATTTGAACTCCAAGGTGCTTGACTATATTTCCCGCAAAGGTAAGTTTAAGCTCTTCGGGCTTGCGGCCAGGCAGAAGGAATTCGTTCATTTAAACACCTTTCAATTTAAGCGCGTGTAAGGCTTGGCTTGCTACGATTTTTGCAAAATTTGGCGGTAACGCATTTCCGACCAAATCGCAGGCAACATCCATGTAGTCCGTCTCAAGCTTATAATTCAATGGGAAGGTTTGTATTAATGCGGCTTCTCTAACCGATATTGTGCGCGCCGCGCGCGGATGCCCAAAACGACCCATGCAGGGGGTAGTGCAACCACTCGTTATGGTTGGTGGAGTTTGATCCCATGACAGTCTACCATAAACGTTTTGAAACCCTTTGTCACTGCTTGCATGACACTCTGGCCTAAGGCGTTTTGGTAATGAACTGCGATCAGCACCTGCCTTCAAGGCACGCAGTCTAGCCAAACTTATTTTTGAAAGATTTCGTATTACGTGCCACTTAAACCGCCTTGGTCCGCCCTTTCGTCTAGCTTCCATAAACGTTATGGGTGGTTTTTTCATTTTTTTTATGACGTCGCGAACGGTAAGCCACGGCTTAAGCCCATTCTTCCGTTTGTAACCATGCGTTGGTTTAGGAATCTGAATTTCAAAGCCGCGACCTGCCAAAAGAACGAACCTTCGTCTAGACTGAGGCACGCCATAATCGGCGAGTTGCAGCACGGCCTTGTTTACCTGGTACCCTGCGGTGGATATTCGCCGTATGAACTCGTTTAAAATAGATTTTCCGCGCGTGTCCAGCCCGGGAACGTTTTCCATCATCACCATTTTTGGCTTTATTTCCTCTACTAATCTAGCCATTTCCAAAACTAAATCGTTGCGAGGATCATCTCGCTCGTATTTTGCGGTTAGCGAGGAGAACCCTTGACAAGGCGGGCAACCTGCAAGTAAATCGATTTGGCTCGTTCCTGCAGCTTCGATGAGTTCCTTTCCGCTAGTGGTTCTTACGTCTTTGATTAACAGCTTCGTGTTTTTGTGGTTTGCCGCGTAAGTTTTTGCTATTCGCGGGCTGACTTCCACCCCTGCGACTACCTCAAAACCGGCTTTTTCCAAACCAAGCGAAAGGCCTCCCGCTCCGCAAAAAAGGTCTATGGCCTTTGGTTTTGAATCGCCGTTGGCTGCGACCGCTTTGCGTATCTCGTCGGCAGTTTTGATCGGGTTGCCTAAGATCGCGTCATCCCAAAAACGCAAGACCGTCCAGCCCAGTTTCGCGAGGCATCTAGTCGTTCGCTTGTCTCTCTGCTTGTTTTTGGCAAGCTTGTTTTCCCAAAACTTGCGATTTCGCGAAAATTGGTCTCTCGTCCGGCCATGCCAAAAAGAGCTGTCGCAAAAAATCAATATTCTGGTTTCGTTTAAGAGGAAATCTGGACGCCCCGGAAGTTTTGGTTGTCTCTCAAAATTAAATCCCGAGTTTTTAAGAATTTTTTCCATTGCTACTTCCAACTTCGTATTAGTGCTTCTGACCTTTTTCATTCTATCAGATGTTTCTTTCGAGGGTTTTTTGTATTCGTTTTCCCCTCTAGCTTGGAAGCGTTTGTTTGAAGTCTTCATACGAATCAACTTTGCAATAGTCCAGCCCGCCGACTTCCTTGAAGTGCTTTAGCGCGCAGTCTATTTTATCCTGCTCGTCTTCCGGAACAGACTTTCGTGTGCCGCGAATGTCGGAATAGCCGAATTTCGTTTCGCGCACTAGATAGAGTTTGTTTTCGAGCTTTCCAGCAACCCTGCGACGCTGGTAGATAATCGCCCAATCGGGGCGGTAGTTGCCGGTGGGCGTGCCAACGTAATAATCTTGTGGCAGTTTGCAGAAAACGTTCACTTGTTCGTCTTGCGTCATGTCCTGGGCGAAAGTTCGTTCCGATGGATTGTCACAGAGGACCTTGTCATAAACTGATCGGTTGGAGTCGATAACGTTGTTCTTGTAAGACGACACTTCCGACTCGAAAATCTCGTCGGGGTAGGTTTCCTTCGTCTTTCTGTAAGCTGCGGTCTTGATTTCCATCTTGATTTTCTTTTCCCGGATTATGGCCGACGCCCTTGAAACGAATTCCTCGGGATTATTGAAAATGTCCTTCAGCTTTCCGGATTCAAGCAGAATCTTAGCTATGGTCTTTCTTGTCAAGCCCGTGTCGTTGGCTATCCTAGAAACGACATCGGGAATTGCGTACTGAATTTCGATTTGCTTTACGGGTTCGCTTTCCTTTTCCAGTGTTTCAATCCCTTCCTTCTTGAACTCGATCTTGGCGCGCCTCACGTCGATTATCGGCTTTTTGACGAACAGATTTTCCTCCAGCGCCTTTCTACAGTCTTCAACCAGCTTGTTTGTGTGAATCTCGGACTGGAACTCGGTTTTGACCTTCAATTTTTCCCAGATTTCCCTGAACTCGCCCTTGAAGACATCGGAGCGCAGCTTGGAGGTTATCTTGTCGCGTCGGTTTTCTATGGGTGGCGCGCGCAGTATCCCGTCCTCGGCGTAGTCCGTTTGCAGCGTCCGCGCAAAGTCTTCATAACTTTCGTTCGCGATGACTGTCAACACGTTTTCGGAAGTGTTTTCGAATCGTGTGCCGTCTTGCGTAACGGGAATTCTTAAGCCTCGACCTAGAGTCTGCCTTTTTGTTATTTCCGAGCGGGTGACGCGCAATGTACAGATATTGAACACGTTTGGGTTGTCCCAGCCCTCGCCGAGCGCCGAATGAGTGAAAATGAACGCAGTCGAGGAATCGAAAGAGAGGAGTTTTTCCTTGTCGCGTAGAATCTCGTCTATTTTCTCCTTGTCCTGGGCGATGCTCTTGAATGTCTTGCGTGCCGAGAAATACGCCCCGCGAACTTCTTCTGGTTGCTTGTGCTTCCAATCAGCGTGGTCTCTCTTGAGTTTGTCGAAAATTTCGTCGAAAGTTCGTCTGACGAAGAGGTATTTTTCAGAATCGATTTTTGATATTTCTTCAGCTCCACTCTCCTTGGTCTGATCGAGTTCCTGATAGTCGCTTACTTCATCTACGAAAAATAGCGAAAGCACTTTAATGCCATGATTCTTGAACTTCTCCTGCTTTTCAAAATGTGTTTTGATCGCGTTTTCTATTTGCTCCTTTGCCACCTGAAGGTACGTATCGCCTTGCGATTCATTGAGTTTGATCCGGACGCCACCAGTCAGTTCCAAATACTCGTTATTTTCGATTCCGCTTATGTTCGTCACGATGGCGTCGCCATATGCAGCGTTCTTAGTTTTCTCCCGCAAACTGTCTCCTTTCGACAAGAGAACCGTCTTTTCCACGACGCCCTTGGCCGTTCTGACGTTCATCATGACCCTGGCCTTGATTTTCGGCTTTAGGACGACGCCGACGAGCTTGGCGAACGGCAGGCTCGCCTCATGTTTGACCGTTGCACCTATTACATCAATTTTCTTGACCAAGCCCAAGTCGTGCGCTTCAACTGGACCAAGAGAATAAACGAGGTTGCTTTTGTCTAGGTCGCGGTGCGTCGCAGAGTAGCGCAGGATGAATAGCGGGTTTAGGTTGTTTATCGCACTTGCAGACAATTCGGAGCCCATTTTATGTGGCTCGTCGAGAATCAAGACCGGGTTAGTTTGCGCGAGCATCTCCATGCCGCTATCCGCGATCAAAACATCGTCGCGGCCTTTTTCGTACAACGTGTTTACATCTGCCTTGTTGAAGGACTGAATCGTAATGACCATTATTTCCAAGTCGTTGCTTCGGCAAAAGGCGCTCAAATCAGTCATGTGGTCTGAGGAAAAGACTCGGAAATTGTATGGAAGCCTATCGTAAATCTTTTGAAAATGCGGTTTGGTGAGCCGGAGGTTAGCTAGAATTCCCTCGCGAATAGCAACCGAGGGGACGACCACGATGAATTTCTTCAATCCATACCGCTTGTTCATTTCCAAAATCGTGCGCAGGAAAATGTAGGTTTTTCCGGTTCCGGTTTCCATTTCCACACTAAAGTTCGGGCGTTCGTAAAGGTCCTCTCCCCTGAGGTTGGAAACTTTCGTACTAGGAAGATTGTTTGCAGTTTGAACTCGTGCCAAGTTTTTGTTGAGGCTTTCAAGCGAAACGATTTTAGGGTTTGAGTTGATGCTGAACTGAAGCTGGTCTTTCACTTCGGCCAGCGCTCCGTCGAAAACACTCACCACCGAGTCAATGGCCTTTAGTTGAAAATCCAAGTCGGAAATGAACTTTATACTTACTGGCATCCAAAACACCCTCAAACGGTTTCCACCCTGAGCTTTCGGGCCAAATTTACTTTTTGAGTGTCTGTAAGGGACGAGTCAAGCACGACCAGCTTGTCGTCTTTCGCCAAGCCAAGCTTTTTGACGGCTTCGTCGTCTATTTTGTCGTCGAAACACATCCAAAGCGCGTGCTCGCCGTCCGAGATCTTGTAAAATTCGTTCTTTCCCTGCTTGATTTTTTGAATTTCCGAATCTAGCTTGAAACCCTCGCGCAGCATCAGCTCAAAAATTAATGCCTCGGCTTCCGCTTTGCTAGCGCCCTTAGCGCTCTCCTCTATGTGCTTGACCAGCGTGTTTGGATCTTTTGCCTCCTCGGAATCCCAAACGAAACAATTCGATTTCGAAAGCTTCAGGACTTTGAAACCAAGATCTAAGTTTTCTTTGCCTTCTAGCTTCTTTTGTTTTTGTTCTTCCTTGATTTGTTTGATTACTCTCCGAAGTCGTTCTTTGCCAATGTCTGCAATAGTTTTGTAGTCCGCTTTGCGTGCTTCTGAATCTTCTGGCGTCGGCTCGGGCAACTGGACTAAAATAAATTTACGATGACTGGAGGCTTCTACGTTATATTCGAAAATAGCTTCAGCGGTAGTTCCAGAACCCGCAAAGAAGTCTAAAACCAGTGAGTCTTTGTCAGTTGAAAATTTGATTAGATGCTTGATTAATTCCACTGGCTTTGGGTATTCTAAAAGTCGCCTGTCAAAAATTTCTTGTAAGCGTATGACGCCTTGACGTCCGTCAACATCTGAATAAATGGTTCTAGGTCTAGCCCCACGTTCTATTTTTTTGCCGTCGGGGTCAACATTTAGATATTGCTTCGTGTATACCTTCCATTCGCCGTTGGAGTTAACAAATTCAATATACTCCTGCTCTACCCCCCATTTTACTTTGTTTCGACCCCAGCGCCATGTTGACTTACCGTCATTCGGTAACGTTATCTGAGAACCGTCTGGGGCCGTTATTGAAAACCTTAGTTTTTCGGAATACCTAAGCGATGTTTGTGCAAGCAGCATTCTCCGGTAAGGACCGCGTTCCTGAACGTATTTGTCTTTGTTACTGTACAGTTTTAGGTTGTCTTCGTTATACTCAATATCTTGAATATCGGCGCTTTGCTTGTCTTTTGCATAGACCAGCACATACTCATGATCTATTACGATATAGCCCGTATCATTTGCCCCACCACTGCGCTTTTTCCACACAATCTGTGCGATAAAATTTTCTTCCCCGAAAATCTCGTTCATTATGAGGCGAAGATCGTGTACTTCATTGTCGTCAATGCTGACGAAAATGACGCCGTCTTCGCTTAGCAGGTTGCGCGCAAGGAAAAGGCGCGGGTACATCATGGAAAGCCAGTTCGAGTGATAGCGCCCGCTGGTTTCGGGGTTGGTGGTCGCTTTTTCGCCATTTCCGTTGCTCTGACCAGTATAGCGCAAGTAGCTCCTGAGACTGTCTGTGAAGTCGTCCCTGTAAACGAAGTCCTTCCCTGTGTTGTAGGGCGGATCAATGTAAATCATCTTGACGTTCCCTTCATATGCTTTTTGAAGGATTTTCAGGACTTCGAGATTTTCGCCTTCGATAAAAACGTTTTTCGTTTCGTCGAAATTCACGGATTCCTTTCTGGACGGAACAAGCGTAGCCTTCGAACGCTTATCGCGCGTGCGAATTGATTGAATCCGTCCAGCCCACGAGAAGGAATAGCGTTCGCCAGACGTTTCTACGAAATCGCCTAGGGCCTCGCGGAGCTTGTTAAAGTCGATCTTGCCTTCAGTGAAAATGTCCGGTATTAACTGCTTCAACGCTTTTTTTCGTTCTTCGATCAAGTCAATAGATTCTTTGTCTATCTTCATGTTTTTCGCCCCAACCCGTCGGTAGTTCCATCCAGCGTAAGTATAATGCGGTTCTCATTATAACGATTTAGCCCCTGAATATTTAATAATTATTACGAACACACAGCTCATTTCCGCAGAAATAAGTGGTTTTGGGACGTTAATATTATAACTACTCGCTGTGCAATATCTTTTGGTGGGAGTGGTGGGCAGGCTATTCGCAGGCATGCAACGCGAGGACTTGGGAATCGTCACGCGAGAAGAGGTTCTAATGCCAGAGTACTTTCCCGCAGGGTTGCAGCACCGCGAGACTGAAATGCAAGCAATCGCCGAGGCCGTCAAGCCGTTGATCGAAGGACGGCAACCGGACAATTTGTTCATTCACGGCGACAGCGGAACCGGCAAGACGACGTGCGTGAAACGCGTTCTCGAGGAAATGAACAAGTACACGTCCAAAGTCAAAACCGTTTACGTCAATTGCTGGGAGTACTCCACGCGAATTGCGGTTTATTCCCTCATCGTGAACGCGTTGAAGGAAATCCTGCCGCGCAGGGGCTTGGCGACTGACGAGGTGTTCGACCGCATTACGGACGTGATGGAAAAGGACGGAATGCGGGTTCTCGTGGTTTTGGACGAGATGGACGGCTTGTTCTTCCACAACGAGGAAAAACTGCTTTACGAGCTGGCCCGCGCTGGGAAAGGAAAGCCGTTTTTCGGAATAATCGGGATTTCCAACGACCCGTACCTGCTCGTTGACAAGGATGTGCGGATCAAGAGTTCGCTCCGCCTTACCGATTTCGCGTTCAAGCACTACGACCAAGCGCAGATGGCCGCGATCCTGTCAGAGCGTGCCAAGGCAGGGCTCATGCCCGGAAGTTGGGGCAAGGACGTGATAGACGCGTGCGCCGAAAAGGCGGTCGCAAGGAAAAGCAACGTGCGCGTAGGACTCGAGCTCCTGTGGAAGGCCGCGAAGCACGCGGACAAAGCCGACAAGAAGAAGATAACGGTCGAGGACGTCGAGGCTGTGGATGGCAAGACGTTGTACGACGCCAAAACTAAAAAACCGCTCGTGGAGTGCAGTTTCGAAATCAGGTCGAAAAGCCTCGCGGAAGAGGAGAAGCTGATCCTCGAAATACTGAAAGGCGGGGAAAAACAGTCGTCCGAGCTGTACCCCGCTTTTTGCAAGAAGCTGATGCGCACGAAAAGGCAGATACGGAATTACCTCAAGGCGTTGGAAGCGAAGAAGCTGATAGTCGTCGAAGAAGTCAAGGGCAGCAGCCCTATGTTGAACACTAAGAAAATACGGCTCAGCTGGCAAGAGGTGAAAAAATGAAGGGAGACTCGCTGATTTCGAAAAACACGGTGCGCGTATTCCTCAAACAACATGAGAAAAGAATCGCGTCTGGCATGTTTTCCGCGCTCGACCAGGAAGTGCGGGCTATGCTCTTGAAGGCGGTCAAGCGGGCGAACGTGAACCGGCGCTCCACGGTAATGCCGCAGGACCTCTGATTCTGCGCTTAATTTGCGCTTAATTCCACCGGGCGTTTTCGCGTCCGTTACTGCGTTTGCTACTAGCGTTTTTTGCTCTTATTCTGCGCTTTAACGCGCGTTCCAGCAAGCAATTGCGCTTATTGCGAGGCTTTCGCTTTCTACGAATATTTGCTTGCCATTTCGGCTATTGTTTGCGCTATCTCCGCTCTCGTTATCGTCTTGGCGAACTTTGCGTATTTGTATTTCAACAAACGGTCGGTGACCAAAATCACGACAGCATCGTACTCGCTTTTCTCGGTGTCGATTTTCTTGGTGAAGTCGTCAAGCTTGGAGAGCAGGTTCTCCCCGGTTTCGACCTCAAAGCAGATTCTCTTTTTTCCGATGTGCGCTACCACGTCCGCCTCCCGGGACGCATTCACTTCCACGCGGATTTTTCGTTGTTTGAAAGCGTCGGCGATTATCCAGCAAAACAATGCGTGTTCTGGGCTTTCGCTTCCTTGAGTCTTGACAAGATAGTACGCCGAGCCTTCCCTGCCGGTTAGCTTGTCTTTGTGCAAAACGTAGCCCTCCTTGCGCAGGGCGTCGGCTTGCTTTTCGGTCACTTCGCTTAACGCGTAAAATCCTTTTGCCAAATCGATTTTAACGCCTTCTTCCGCGTAATGCTTTTCCGTTTCCTCGATCTTTTTCTTGGCTTCGTTGGGATCCGTCGTGATGAGCGCGTGAATCTTGGGCGGCGCCATCGTGAAGAACCGGTAATGCCCTTCCTCGGTAATCAAGAGCCCGTGCCCCTTGCTGGCCCTCAGCAAGTAATCTTTCTCGCTGTCGTTCAGCTTCAAGGCGTTTGAAACGAGTTCGAGATTGCTCGGATTCTGCCTCAAAAGCAGCTTGGTCGAAGTCAGGTTCAAAATGCTCTTGCCGCCCTCGCTCCTAAGCAAGTCCTCGATTTCCTGCGTAATGAAGCCTATCGAGGCGTTGTACTTGCGCGACGTCTTGATGAACTCCAAAATGTACTGTTCGGCTTCCTTGCTTTTCAAGAGCGACCAGCCTTCGTCAATCAAAACGACTTTCGGCTTTTTGTCGCGCTTTATCTCCCTCGAAATCAAGTCCAGGACTACGAACATCATCAATTGTTTTACCGGGCCCGGCAGCTTGCTCAAGTCGAAAGTCGCGAACTCGCTTTTCAAGTTGATTTTCGTTTGCTTGTCGAGAAAGCCGAAGAACCCGCTCTTGCTGTACATTCGCACGCGATTAAGCAATACTTCGGCGCTTCTGTCTTCGAAAGACGCTTTGCCACGGTCAGCGGATTCTCGCAGCATTTCCTGCAAAACCAGCTTGAAATCGCTGAACGTCGGCGGTTCCCTCGACCAAGTGGCGGGCTTGTCGAAAACGATGCCTTTCTTCTTGTAGACGTCGAGCAAAGCCTCGTTCAAAACTCCTTTCTGGCTTTCAGTCAAGCCGCCTGCTATGATGTCGAAAACCGAAATCAAGGACAGCATTTTGCTTCCGAAGTCCTCGCCGCCCAAGTCGAACACGTTTATTATCGAGTCGGAGCCCTTGGAAAGCTCGACTACCTCGCCGTTCAAGTTCTTGGCCAATTCGCCGTACTCGGCGTTCGGATCCAAGATGTAAACGCGCGCTTCCTCGTTGAGCAAGTGCTGAATCGTCAAGTACTTCGCGGTGTAGCTCTTGCCCGAACCCGAAATCCCGAGAACGAAAAAGTGCTTGTTGCTCATCGAATCGAAATCGACGAACAGCGGGTTTTGGGTTTCCTCCTCGTGCGCGAACATTATTCCCGTTCTCTTGGTGCTAGCCGGGGAAATGAAAGGAAAAGTCGCGCTCAACGGACTGGTCAAAAACTCTCTTTGCGAAGCCAAGGCGTCAACGCCGAGCGGCAGGCTCGATTTTATGCCTTCGGCCATGCGGTAATTCGCCGCTTTGGGAATCATCAACATCGCGTTCAAGTTGGCGTTGCACTTTTCCGTGAGCAAATCCAGCTTTTCCAAATTCGCTTCCTTGTTGTCCACGTAAAGCGAAACCCGGAACAATTTTTCCTCGCCTTTGTAAAGCTGCTCGTAGGTCCGCATGGTGTCCGCTCTTTTGATTTCCAACGCGGGGTTCGGCGTTCCTTTCGCGGTGCTCATCATCAAGTCCGCGGTCTGTCGAATGATTTGGTTGTGAAGCAAAACCAGGGTTTGCGCTATCGTGGACGGGTGAATGTGCAGCGAAATATCGTAGCCCTCGTTATTGCCTAGAAACGACTCCAGCCAGCCGTCCTCGACTTTGCGCGGGTAGCCGCCCACTTTCACGATTCTGTGCCACGTTTCGTTTACCTTCGCTTCTTGAGGCCGAACGTCGAAGGAAGGCGTCATCATGAACTTGAACAGCTCTTTAGCCGGATCCTCGCTCTCGACTTTCTTTCTCGCCAGGAACGGAAACGTTTTCTGAATGAAATTCGGCTTTGGTTTCGGCTTCTTCTGCTCTTCCTGAACCGCGCCGTTCTCGCCTTCGTACTCCGAGTAAGACAAAAGCAGAGAAACCAGTTGCTTGCTGTCGAGCCGCTTTGATTCCAAGCCGCAATTCCCCAATTTTTCCTCGATGATTTCCACTTGCTGGTCAAGCCGCTTGAGCTCGGCATCTTCCTGCTTGAAAATCGCTCCCACAATCTTTCTGCCAAGCTGTTTTTTCTGCGCATGCGTTACGACCAGGTAGTAATTCCTTTCCTTCACGCCCTTGCTTTCGACGAAGCCTTCCTCGAAAATCCTGAAGTCGGTGTAAAGCGAGCTGAATTCCTTGCTCGAGTTCTGGAATTTCTTTTCCTGCGCGTCGAAATAATCCGCCAGGCTCACGTCCGAAGTGCGGATAAGCACTTGCACCGGGTTGACGAGCTGGTTCAGGAAATCCCGGTAGTTCAAGACGAGCGATTTCTTGCGTTCCTCGCTCAAAAGCTCGAAGTTGACGGGCTCGACTTTCAAAACCGCGCGCAGCTCGCCATTATCCAAGTAAATCGCGTCGTTTTTCACTGCTTTAACGCCTATGAAGCCTTGCGCGCTCAAGTCGTAAGGCGTGGCTTTCCTCACGTTCCGGTAAAACGCTATCAAATCCAGCACTTTGTCCTCTATGTTCAGGAAGGCGAAGGCCAGGCCGGAGCAAACCGCTAAAGAAGGAAGAATCAAGCGGAAATCGCCTTTGATCGGCAGGTTGTAGAGTAGCAAAGCCCCGATTCCGAAGAGTATCGCGTAGCCTAGCTGCTTCAAGTCGAGGTTGAGCAGGATTTTCTCCTTGTACTTGATTTCGTCCGGAATATCGTATCCCATGTCATCACAGCATTTTGAACAAGGCGGGCAAAGCCAGCCATTTCAGCGAACCGAGAGAATCGAAAGTCTGGTTTACCACGGCCATGATCGCCATTAGGAACAAAGCTATGTTCAGCAAGCCGACGAGCGCGAAACCCAAGACTATTGCCATGGCCCTGACGAACGGTTCCGCTAGGTTCGAGTCGCCGACGTTGAGCAAGGTCGCCAAGCCGTACAGGAACAGCGCGTCGACCGTGCTCATGAAAACGATTATCACTATCGCCTTGAGGAACGCCCGGCCCCACGCCTTGCTGAACGGCATGAAATACAGGAAAATCGCTATTGGAAACATCAAGAGCAGGAAGGGAATCAGCAGGTAGCGAATCAACAGCGTCATGAAAGTCAGCATGGCGGCGAAGAGAACGCCTAGCAGGATTACGAGCGCGAAGATTATCGAAGCGAAAGAAATGTTCGTGTTGAAAATGTCTTTGGTGGACTCGCTCAGGAAAGAAGCGGTCAGGTAGTGGTTGAGCGAAAGCAACGCGTCGAAAATGTAGAAGGAAAAAGTCAGCACCACGATCATGAAAAACACGTCTTTCAGCCAAGTTTTCGCCTTGATCCGGCCTTCCACGTCCGAAGCTTGCACGACGTAGTACAAGCCCACGCCCATGAGCGCGAGCGAGTAAAGCGTTTCGAGTATCGCCATCACGTTGTTGTAAGGCCCGCAAAACCAGTTCGGGTCCGGCGAAGCGGAAATGAAGCTTAAAGCCGAGTTTAGGAATTGCTGGCTCGAGTAAATCAAGCCCGACGCGATCATGGTAAAAATCGACTCGGCTATGCAACCGGGCAGGTTGTTCAAAACCGCCAGGATATCGCTTTGGCCCGAGCAAGCGCTAGTAGGCAACTGGACGTCAATGGACGCGCTTGCCGTAGGCAAAAGCAGCAGGAAGGCCAGGATTGCGATTGTTTTCCAATTCACGTCATCATCCTCTTGGCTAGCGTGTAAAGCAAGTACGCGACCAGCAGAACCACGAACCAGTACCACAGCGTTTCGAAGAAGCCGGGCTCTCGCGGCGGGAGAATCAAAATCGCTTTCGCGCTCTTCGTTTGAAAGTCGGTCAAGAACTCGGCGTACACGATATCGGTAACCGGCGAGTAAGCGAAGTTCGCAAAAGCTTCCCCGAACTCGTCGGTTTCAACTGTTTGGTTTTGGCCCGCGTAAGAAAACATCAGCTTCTTGCCCGTCAGACTTTCGTTGGTTTCGTTGTCGTAAAACGTTGCCTTGACTTCAATCGTTTCGTTCGTCGAATTCAGCAATTCGAGCTTGATTACCGGAGTTTGGTTAAGCTCACCGCAAAAATCGCCGTAATTCCAGGACTCGAAGTGCGAGTGCACTTCCAGCGAGCAATTGACTTTATCCGCGCTCACTTGATAGTGCGTTTTGTCGCCGTAAAACTCGATTGGAAGAACCGTCAAGTCGATGTGAAATATTTGCGTCAAAACGTAGTGCAAAAACGGCTCAGTGGCTTTCAAGTATTCGTCGAATCCCGCGCCGTTCATTAGCTGGTTTTGCCTGCTCAAAACAACTACGTTGTACGCGTGCAGCTGGTCGTCGTTCACGAGCGCTTCAGGCGTCAAGGCGTTGTACGGCGCGAGGTCGTGCGCGAGCTTGTACTGCCTGCTTTGAATCTTCAACCACGCGTTGCCGAAATTCAATTTGAAGTTGTTGAAATCCTCGTTCGAAACCAGGAAAAACCAGCCGTCTATCAAACCGTTCTTGAAAGAGTCGATCATCGAGTTTTGAAAGTGCGTGAAGCCGTAGTAGTACGCGGTCTTGGCGTCGGTCAAGCGCACGCTGTTTTTCCGGCTTTCCGTACTCGAGTAATCGCACGTCGTCACGCAAATGACGAACTTGCCGCTGCCCGAGCAATGCGTCACCCACTTGTAATGGTGAATCAAGTACTCGGAGTTGGCGGAAAGAACGGAAGAAAATAGGCTGCTCGAATTGTGAACGAGCGAGTCAATCGCAAAACTCGTTTTCTTTCCGTTGCCTAGAAACGCGCCGTTGCGGTAGCTTTGCAGCGAGTAATCGTAACCGCAAACGTCGTATTCCGTCTTGCAGTCGCCGCTAAACGTTTCTTGAGGAACGACAAAGGAAAACGCGTACTGCGAGTACAGCTCGCCGGTGTCGTTCACGAAAAGCTGTTTGGAAGAAGCGTCGAACACGGACGGCGTCAAGGAAATCATCTTAACCCACGCGTCGCGAATGCTGCCGTTGTTAACCACTGTTGCAGCGTCGGGCGGGTATTTCGTGAAAGCCAAGCCGTAATTCCAGTTTCGAGCGTCGTCGAAGTTCGCGAACCCGTTGTCGCGCACGAGGTTATCCGCAATCAAGTTTTTCTTTTCCTCGGCGCTCAAGTTAGCCAAGTCGCAAACGCTTTTGTCGACCAGATTCAAGCTCTTGCAGTTGTCTATCAGCGAGTCCGGCGGCCTGGCTGGCTGCGCGTAATTGCTTGCCCAAGTGAAATCGTGGTACGGGTAAGCCGGGCAAGAAGGCAAGGCGTTCGCTATTGGAACCAGAATCAACGCCAATGCGAAAATTTCAAATCTCATGTTTTTCACCTGCAGTAACTCCCTCCGCTTAGCAAAGTCGCCACGATGGGCGCGAGGAAAATCACGGATAGTCCGACGAAAACGCCGATGACTATCTCCTTCCACTCGGCCCTTTGCGCGGGGTTTCGGCTGGTCATGAGCACGAAGCCAGCGTAGGCGGTGACGATAACGCCGAAGAACACGGCGATTGCCCTTATCGTGTCCGCCATTCCCGTCAAGTCCATCTTCACCACCCGCACACGTCCGTAGCTCCCACCAGGCTCTTGACGAGCAGCGGCGCGATCCAGATTATGATCAAGCCGATTATCACGCCTCCAAGCAATTGCTTGCTCGAGTTCCTCTCGGCTATGTCGTTGCTGCTCGCCAGCACGAAACCGGCGTATGCCGCTATCAGCACGCCCGCTATCGTGCCCAAAACCTGCAAGATTCCGTACAGCCTGCAAATCGGCTGGTCTACTGGAATCTCCAGTCCCTGCGCTCTCGCCAACCCCGCCAATGCGATGAGCATTAGCGGGGCTAGGAGCGCGATTTTCCTAGCCCCTGTCATTTCCATCACCTCCCCGATTCACGATTTCAAGCTCTCCGCTCTCGTCGAAACCGGCCTTTCTTCTGATGAGCGGCAGGTAAGCCGGGTTGATCTCGTAGCCAATGCAAGATCTCTCCAGATTGCGCGCCACCTCCAGCGTGGTGCCGCTCCCAAGAAAAGGGTCCAAGACGGTTTCGCCCTTGAAAGCGTAGAGCCTAATCAAACCTTCCGGCAATTCTTCCGGGAACATGGCTGGATGCGTAAGCTCGGAGTACTGGTTTCGCGTTTCCGGATGGAATTCCCAAACGTCGGAATTCCAGCGGCGTTTCGCCTCTTCCACGTCGACTTTCGCCCTGCGCTTTTGCTCCTCGCTCGCTTTCTTGTAATCGAACTTGCCCTTTCGGAAAACCAGGATGTGCTCGAAAATGTTGTTCGGGAAATAGTACATCGGGTACGGGTGCTGCATGAACACGCCGAACCGCTTTCCGGCCCCGCTCCCGCCCCTTGCCCCTACGCCCGAAGGCTTGCGCCAGATTATGTCTTCCCGGTAATCGAACCCAGCGCGCTTGAGCATGATGACGAAGTGCGCGGGAATCGGGTACTTCTCGCCCTCGCTGATGACGTCGCCGACGTTAATGCAGCAATACCGCCCTTTTTCCAAAACGCGGTAGCACTCGTTGAAAACCAGCTGCATCTCCATCAAGTAATCGTAAAACTCGTTGATCGAACCGATGTTCTCCCGACCGTAGTCCTTGACGTTGAAATACGGCGGGCTCGTCACGACCAATTGAACCGAATCGCTCGCGACCTCCCGCATGTCCCGGGAATCGCCGATTACGACCAAGTACTTTGATTTCATGCAAAGCGTTGGCGCGCTAGGGTCTCATTTCGGTTCGTGTAGAATTTGGCATTTTTATGCAGGGGGCGGACATTCCAAAGCGATTTATTACTTTGGCACAATAATTGGAGTGTGTGGCCGCCTAAAATCAAACTCGTCGGCGCAGTCAGCGTATTAGTTCTCGCCTTAGCCACTCTGATGTATCTGTCGAATAATCAGCAGTACATGCTTCTGATTTCAGTCTTGGCGAGCGTCGTTCAAATCGTTTTGTTTGTGCTTTGGTATTTCGAAGAAAATCCCGTTCCCCAAAAGACGATTGAACAGGTAGAAGCCATCTACGAGTATGCCAAAGAAGAAAAAAGTCGGAACACGAAAAAGGAAGAATTCATCAAACGGCTTCTGAGGGAGGGCGTCATCGAGGAGGATGAGCTACAGAAAGCGCTGGAAAAACTCCAAAACGACGAGATACTTCTCGTGCACACCTACGGAGAAGGAACCCCCGACAATCTGAAAAAAGAAATGGGCAATGCGAGCCCCGCCATCTCGATACTGAAAAAGCTAGGATTCGTGCGCGTTTTCAGGCAGCACAACCTTTTTCTGATTCCCGTTAGCGACCTGCCCAAAACCTTGCGAACCGCGCGCGGCTTGGAGGTTTTTCTTTCCTCGGAAATCGAAAAAATCTGGAAGGATCTGCAGCAAAAAACGCAGAAAAATTACCCGGCGGCAAGCTACAAAATAATGGAAAAGTGGAGGTCTGGAGAAGGATTTAAGGTCAGCTACGTGATATCCAAAAATCCGAAATATGACATCGTTGCCGGATTCAAGAACCGGCATTCGTTCACGCCCGAATTCGTCGCGGTCATACTCAGAAAAATATCCATCGCACAAACACTGCCGCCGATAAGGAACACGGTGAAGGTCAAGGAATTGCTCAAGAAAACGAGCATCGAGATATTTGTTTCGGATTTCCCAGCAGCGTTGAAAGAAAAAATAATTGCCGAAGAATGCTCGTTCAAGACTGCGCTCGGCATTTCGACCATTCTTGGTCTTAGAGATGTCGCGCCGGAAAAAATTGCCGTTCAGCTCAGTAGCTTGGATCCAAGCGTCACAAATGTCGCTGAGCTAGCCGACTCGTTGATATCGCAGGCGAAAGAATTCGCGGACTTGTTGCAAAACCTAGGAGTAAGCGAATTTTAGGGCAGTGGCTTGAACAATACGATTTTGCCCGTTAGAGGTACGGCGTCTAGATAAAGGGTTATCGACTGGGTTTTAGGGTTGTAGAAAGCGACGCCGACTTCACGCCAGCGGTCGTTTTCCGTCGGCGCTTTCGCTATGAAATCCGGTCCCTTCTTTCTGCCTTCGATCAGCAACAGGTTCGAGTACTTCGTCATTTTTCTCGCCTCACGACAACGCGGAGCCCCGTCTGCTCCTTGCGTATTTTCTTCGATTCCTGGATTCGGATTATCAAGTCCAGGTACTTCTTGATCGTGCGGTGGTCGAGACAGGTTATGCACGTCAACTGGTGCACGCTAATGCCTTCTTCGGGAATCAATTCAAGCATTTTCAGCATCAAGTCGTTGGAAACCATTCGCGAACACCGCAACGGCTAAACTCCTGCACGGAAACGAATATTGGCTTAGCCGCTGACTGGTCGCTTCCTAGGAAATTTTTCCGCACGAATGGTTTCCTAGGAACTTCCTAGGAAAGAAAGAGGAGCGAACGCCCAAAGCTGGTTCAAGCCGAACCCGCGAGGAGCTTTTTCGTTATCGCCTGCTTCAACTCCTCGTCTTGCAGTATGGCGTCGAAGAGCTTGACGGCGTCCTTCTTTTTCGCCTCTGCTTCCATCGCGTCTTTCAAGAAGAACGCGATTCCGCACTGCGCGCAAAAACGCGCGGTCGATGAATTTTCGCAGTGGCAGTTCGAACACATTACGGGGTTGAGCGTAGTTTTGCCGTTCGAATTCAAGGTTTCGACCAAGCCGCGTTTCTCAAGCATCTTGCGATCCAAATCAGCGCCGCTCAAGTGAACGTAAGTAGCCGGCATTCGCGAGCTCCCGCTCCAACCGAAAATGATTTTCAACTCTTGTTCCGTAAACTCCTTCGCTAAGTGAGTAGCTCGGGAATGCCGGAACAAATGCGGGTAAATCCGTTTTTGCGATCCGCTTCTGCGCTTCGCCGCCTTCAAAATGTTCGCCAAAGTAGCGTGATTACCCAAGCGGTTGAATTTGCCACGCAACTCCGGAAATAAAGGCGCGTTCGGGTTCTTGCCTTGCGGGTGGTTGTTCAACCACGTTTTCAAATCCGGCACGCAGTCGATCAAGCGGACGCGCCTCATGCCGGTTTTGCCGTCCAGCATTACGACGACGCCGAACTCGTCGAAAGCCAAATCCTTCAAGTTCAAGCCTATCAATTCCCCGGCTCGGGCTCCACTTTCGTACAACAACATTATCAAAGCCCGGTCCCGCGGGTTGAGGCTTGAATCGGCCAGTTTCTTGACTTCCTCTTGCGTGAGAATGTCTTCCGGCAACTTGCGTTTCTGGAAGCCGTGCGTTTTCAGCCAAGCCACTTGCTCAGGGTAAACGCCGTTGCTCAGCCACTTGTAGAACGACTTTACGCTGATTTTCAAGCTCGGGCTTTTGTAATCCTTCCACCGCTCGAAAAAGTCGATTAAATCGCTCTTGGACAGGTTCCTGAACGGCTTGCCGTTGAAGTGGCGCGCTAGCTTGGTCAAGCAAAACAAGTACATGTAGCGCGTTCCCTCGCTCGCGCCTTGAGCGGCCTTCTCATGGTCGAAGTCTTCCAACAGCTTCCGGTTTTCCGGGCCAACGCCCGGCCAATTGCGTTCGTTTTCGAAAAAGCGCTTTGGCGAGCGCCCGTCGCTTACCCTCATTCGATCACCCTCGCTGGCCTGTCCTGCTCGAGGGGTTTAATATAGCTTGCTGCTCTATCTGACGAATTCGCGTGTGAGCGTCAGTCAACTATCACTCGCATGGTTTTGTAGGGTGAAAACTAGCGCCAGAACCGCGTTTTTTCCTATGTTTTTCCTAGGAAATTCCATAGGTTAGGCAATCAACGGGATTTTTCGCGTGATTTCTCGTCAATCGCCTAACGTTTTTTGTTGGTCTATGATGTTAATTCGCGTCAGACCGTCCGTCTATCTTCATCGAGTTCTTGCGAACTCTCGGGGATCACCTTTATCATCACGGATAGGATGGGAGCGCCGCACAAATATAAACTTTTAAATCAGCCGACCTGCCTGAGCAGGGAAGCGCGGTCTATCGGCAGGTCCATGCCGAGTATCTTGTGGATGTAGATGAAGATGTCGACCGCCAAGCCCTTGTCTATCTTGCTCTTCGTGATTATGTCGCGGATGCTGTCCTCCTTGCCGATGAGCTCGTAGATTAGCATACCGTCCCGCCCGTATTTGACGTAGATGGCCAGCCCGTCCTCCCCGTATTTCGCCTTCACGTCCTTCGGCTTCAGGGGCTTCATGAGGGCCGCGCTCCTCTTGCCCAGGAAGGCGAGCACGTCGTCTATCTTGCTGAAGGAGTTGCCCGTGTCCCGGGCTATTTCCACGACGTCGTGGCCTCCGAGAATCATGGCATAGATTTTCGCCCCGTAGGAGGGGAAGCGGAGAGCGAGCTCGGCTTTCAGCGTGAGGGAGCTTATGAACGTGAGCTTCTGCGCCACGGGCAGGTCGATGGGCACGGCATCGGGCGAGAGCCTCTCCTCGAACTCCTTCTTCTCCTCGTGCAGGGGCTCGAACTTGGGCTTCTTCTCCCGCTCCCGGACGCGCTCCTCCTCGCCGGGCTTCTCGAGCCTGATGATGCCCTCCTTGTCCATGAACTCAAGAATCTCGACCAGCTTCACCTCGCCTATGCCCGTCTCGCTGAGGATTTCCTCTGCGGTCTTCTCGCCGTCTATCAGGTTGTAAACCGTCAGGCCGATCTTTCCGAATTTCTTGTAAATGGTGCGCTCGAGCGGGCTGAGGGAAGCGGGCATGGGCTCTGGAGGAAGCGCGGAGGGAGGCTGGATGGCGGCTGTTGCCGACGGCATTCCGGGCCTGGCAGACGGCATCTGGCCCGGCGGCTGGGGCGGCGCGCGCGGCGAGGGATAGGGCTGGCCCCTCTGCAGTTCGCGCTCGCGAGTCTCCATCTCGCGCGCTATCTCGCGCTCGGCCTCGGCCTCGCGCTGCAGGCCGGCGGACTGGGCGGCGGAGCCGGCGTGCTCGATTGTTATGAGGCCGCGCGAGTCCATGAACTCGAGGAGCTCGATGAGCCGGTTCTCGTTCATGCTGAGCTCGGAGAGCAGGTCGCGCGCCTTGCTTCCGCTCGAAATCGATGAGTAGACCCGCACGCCCTCGTTGCCGAACTGCTTGTAGATCATGCTCTCGTTTCTGAATTTGTCCAGCGGCCCCGCTTCGTTCTTCTTCAGGACCGCCTCCAGGTCTTCTGCCATGAAACGACACCTAAGCCATATTCTCTTTCAGGTCTGCGCCAGCATCTCTTTCAGCGCCTACTTCTTCGCCTTCCCCTCGCACCCTTTTTCCACGCCAGCTTCTCTGCGTTCTTTTTCCGCGCCCCGTTTCTCCGAATCCGCCCGCCCTACTTCTTCTCGCCCTTCTTCTGCTCGAGCTCGGCCTCGAAAACGGTCTTGGTGGTTATCAGGCCCCTGTCCTCGAGGAAGCCCAGGATTTCGAGGAACTTGGCCTCGTCCAGGCCGGCATCGGACCTGAGTTCCTCGGCGTTCTTCAGGCCGTCTATCTTCACGTAAACGCGCAGTGCGTCCGCACCGAATTTCTCTGCCAGGGCCTGCTCCGCCTTGAGCCGCTCTATGGCGTGCAACTCCTTCCTGGTCGCTATTATTCCAAGTAGTTCTTCGCTCATACACTCCCCGCCGAACTGTTTCGCAAACCTTTTTATATCAGGGGTTTAAATTACTATCTTGCCAGGGCGAGAGAAAAACTTGGGCTTTACTTCGTTCTGGAGATGTTATGTCGCGGCAAAAATCGTTGACCGGAATTACGGCGTTCGCGCTGCTTTGCGCGGCGCTCATGCTGCTGGCAGGCTGCGCCAAGCCCGTGGAACAACCGCCTTCGGGCGGAAACACGACCCCGGCGCCGGGCAACGAGAGCGGAGGAACTATTCCCTCCATCGAGCCGGGCTGCTGGGTGCTGAAGGACGCGGACCGGGACCGGTGCTTTGCCGCCGAGGCGGCGCGGCAGGGGGCGGTCACGGAGTGCTACCTGGTGCAGGACAATGCGACCAAGGAGGCCTGCATCTACCCGTTTGCCCTGAACAACACGGACTTGTGCGGGGATTTGAGCGGCACGCTGAGGGATGACTGCTACCTCCACGCGGCGGGCGCCACGGCGAACAGGACTATGTGCGACCAGATTGCCGACCCGGCCAAGGCCGTGCAGTGCACCGACTCCTTCAGGGTGCCCTGCGATGACGCGAGCCCGGTGGGATACAACATCACGATGTGCGAGGCCGAGAATGCCCGGGACGTCTCTAAGTGCCTGGACGGCAGCAACTTCGCGGACGCGTGCGCCTTTGATTATTCCCTGGAGTTCAAGGATAAGGACGCCTGCCAGGTCATCAACGACGAGGCCATGAAGTATGCCTGCCTCGCCATATACGCGAACGATTCTTCCTACTGCGCGAGCCCCCAGAACTACGAAAAGCGGGACCTTTGCAGAATCATAGTTGCGGAGCAGCTCGGCGATGTTGACGTATGCGCGGGCGTGTCCCTGGGCTCGGAGGCTCAATACATATACGCGACCCAGGGAACGGTCAGCTATCTGGTGCAGTGCTATGCCGATGTGGGCATAAAGCTGAAGAATTACAGCGTGTGCGCCATACCCGCTAGCGGCCTGGACAGGGACCACTGCTACGACCTGGTGGCACGGGGCGCGGTGCTTCCGGATGCCTGCGGCAAGATTTACTTCTCGTCGGGCGGGGGGCTGAACAGCATATCGGACATGCATGACAGCTGCTACCGCGACGTGGCGAAGATGCTCGGAGACCCGTCAGTCTGCAATTCCATGGTGGCCTCGGGCAGGGAGAGGTTCTGCTACTGGCCAATAATCACGAGGAAACCGAGCATTGGCGGAACCTACAACTTCACGCTTGACCAGTGCAGCAAGATAGTGAACCCGGAGTGGAAATGGCTGTGCGTGTCGGAAGTCGCGCAGAGGGACGGCGACCTGGCAATCTGCGACATCATACCTTCCGTGGGCCAACCTGCATCCACGAGGGAATTCTGCCTGCAGCACGTGGGAAAGGTAGGCAGCGCCACCTACTGCGAAAGCTTCCAGAACGGCACGGGAAAGGACGGCTGCTACCGCGACCTGGCGAAGATGCTCGGAGACCCGTCGATTTGCAATTCCATCGTGGACAACGCGACGAGGAACACGTATTGCTACTGGGAAATAATACTGGGCGTGACCGCGACCGGGGCATACAAATACGAATTCACGCTCGACCAGTGCCTGGCCATAAGCGATGAAAACGTGAAATGGACGTGCATCATAGACCTCGCGGACAGGACCAGGAACAAGACTATTTGCGACTCCATCCCGGCCAATGCCACGAGCACGGTGACGACCGGAAGCTATGTTACTTCGATGCCAGCCAGGACGAAGTGCCTGCAGAATGTGGGCGGCTGAAACGCACGATTCATGACTGCGCGGCTTCTAGGCTCGCCAATGAGAAAACAAAACTAATTAGTCAGCTTGCCCCGTTCTTTCTGCCTCTTTCTTTCCTTTGCCGCGCCATTGACTGCGGCCGGCCTTCCCTAGGTGCCGTCGCCTTGGGCTTCCTTCTTCTCCTCATCGCCCTTCTCGGCCTCAACCGGGGCGGACTGCTTGGCCTCGGCAACGCTTTCGGAATCCGTTTCCTCGCCCTTCTTTTTGGCGCTGGCGCGCGGCTTCCTCTTTGCCTTTTCCTTCGCTTCCTCGGCCGATGCGCCTTCTGCCGCAGGCGCCTTAGCCACCACTGCCGGGGCTGGGGCCGCGGGAGCAGGAACCGCCTCGGCCTGCTGCTCGAGCGGGACGTCGAACTCCTCGAGCGTGTGCCCGAATTCGGCATCGCTCGCCACCGCGCCCTTGGCCTTCATGACCTCGCGGGCGAGCAGGAAGAATATCAGTGCAAGGGCCTTCTTGCCCTTGTTGTTGCACGGAACCACGAGGTCTATGAACTTCGTGGTGTTGTCGGTGTCGCACAGGGCGATTACCGGCGCGCCTATCGAGGTCGCCTCCCTTATGGCCTGCCACTCGTTCTTCGGGTCGCACACCACCAGGAGCGAGGGCTCGCAGAAGTTGGGCCTCGCAGGGTTGGTCATGCTGCCCGGTATGAAGCGTTCCTGCACGATGCTGCAGCCGGTTATCTGCGCGAACTTGGCCGCCGCCATGCCCGCGTACGTCCTTGAAGCCACGACGTAGACCTTGGGCGGGTCGTATTGTGCGATGAACCTGGCTGCAAGCCTTATGCGCTCGTCAACCTGCTTGAGGTCGAGGACGTAGAGCTTGTCCTGCCGCTCCTTGTAAATGTACTTCTTCATGTCAGGAGTCTTCATCTTCGTCCCGATGTGTATGCCGGATTCCAGGTATTTTTCCTGCGGCAAGAGCATGTCAGCCATTCATATCACCAAAATCTCCATTTCAAGATCGTTTTCTTTTCAACGCCATACGCTTACTTTTTTGCGAGTGGGGCCGCCGAGATTGTCAGCTTTGCTGGCAAATTTCACGCTTTCCCTACAAGGGAAAGGTGCCCCTTTCTGCCTCACGGCAGAAAGAGGGTGGACGCCAGTCCAAAGCATTTGAACTCGGGTCGCCGGCACCCCAAGCCGGAAGCATACCAGGCTAGCACACGGCCCCGGCCAGTTTATTTTTGTTCCGCCATCAGCCTCCACAAACATTTCCCTTCATCGTTCCCCTATTATTCTTGATCATTTCCCGATCCGCATCATGCGCCATCAGAACCGCATATACTTCGTGACCTCGCCGACGAGGTCTATGTGGCTCAGGAACATGCGCCTGCAGCAATACCGCTTTATGCCCATCTTGTCCAGCGTGGCGCCGGGCTTGTTCTTCTTCAGAAGTTCCACGTACTCCTCGTACCTGTCCCCTATGACCGAGCCGCACGTGAAACACCTTACTGGGAACAACATACCACTCACCCCGCACTGCGGAATTGCTGTCGATACCGCCAGCAACCACCTGCGCCGATGCCATCTACCTGTACGATTTCTGGAACCTCGCGCGGGCCTTCGGACCCTTGTACTTCTTGGGCTCCACGCGCCTCACGTCCTCGACCAACATGCTCCTGTCGTGCTCGAGCATGCGGCCCTTCAGCTCCTCGCTGCCCGTGAACTGCACGAGGCCGCGCGCTATCGCAATCCTTGCCGCCTCGGCCTGGCCCATCTGCCCGCCTCCATGAACGTCAACGTTTATGTCAAGGCCCGTCGCGAGATCGCCCGCCATGAGCAGGGGTTCGCGCATTATCTGGCGCGCATAGGGGTGGCTTATAACTTCCAGCAGCTGGCTGTTTACGCGCACCACGCCCTTGCCCTTCTTCACGCTCGCCCGGGCTATGCTCTCCTTCCTCTTGCCGCGCACCACGACCACGAGCACTTTTTTCCTCGCTGCCTTTGGCGCCGCCGGCTCCTTCTTTTCCCCGGGTGCTTTTTTCATTGTTGCCTTTGCCATATTATCAAACCTCATCCGTCATAGCCGAGCCGGCTGCACAGGTCGGCGACCGTGATGTAACGGGAGTGCAATGCGTCCTTTTTCTTGAACCCGAGCTTCTCCTTCTTCGTGAGCGACAGCGTGGGCGGAACGCCCATGTAGACCTTGAGCTTCTTGAACGCAATCATGCCGCGCGGGCTCTTGAAGGGAAGCATGCCCCGGATTATCCTCTTGACGAGCAGGTCGGGCCTGCGCGAAAGGTAGGGCGAGTGCGTCGGGTTTGCCTTGTCCTTCTGGTTGCGCCGGTTCTTGTATTTCTCGATTGTCTTGCTCGGCTCCCCGGAGAGAACGCCCTTTTCCGCGTTCACCACATTGACGGTCTCGCCGTTGAGCAGGAGCTTTGCCACATCGGTCGCAAGCCTTCCCACAATCGCGTCTTCCGCGTCCACAATCATCATCAAATCAACCCAGTTTTTCGCATTCAATTTCACAATCACTATACGATTATCGCTACGTTCGTGCCCTTCGGGTTTGCCGCGAGCAGGTCAGGAATCGAGACCGGTTTTGCGCCCGCCTTCACCAGCGCCGCACGCGCCGAGGAAGTGAAGCGCCAGGCTGCCACGGTCCGCGCATAGGCAGTCTTGCTGGAGCCGAGCACCACGCCCGGCACTATGGCCGCGGTGGCGTCCTTCGGCACTATCTTGCCCAGCTTCGTGACGTTCACCTCGGCCAGCGCGATGTGGGGCCTTGAGAGAAGCCTTGCCACCTCTGCCCACAGGGGCGCATTGCCCTTCTTCGATGCCTTCTCCAGGCGCACGATGAGCGCGGCGAGATTTTCGTCGGTTGTTCCTCTTTTCATAATATCACACGAGATTTCTTCTGATTTTCATTTTTTCATCCTAATGCGGGGGATGGGATTTGAACCCACGCAGCCACTAAAGGCACAGGAGCCTCAGTCCTGCTCATTTGACCTGGCTCTGACACCCCCGCAATAAGAACCTACGGTTCTTATTATCTCCCTTTACAAGTGCCAAGTTGCTACGTGTCTCTCTTGTCCATCCACCTCGTCTATTTCTTCCCGAGCTGTTCGAGGAATTCCTCGCACTTGCCCTGCAAAATTTCACCCGTCTTCAGCATGACTTCGGCCGCACTCATCTGGCCGAAAGATTCGACAGTGAAATGGAATTCCTTTGCCTTGTCATCATAGCCATAGGAGGTGAGGCACGCCTGGAATTTGGCGTGTTCCCTTCCGCGGCCGAGCCTGGCACGGGCCTCGAGCCTGAGGCGCTGGTCCTTCACGAGCTCGATTATCGGTATTTTCTTCGACACGCACGAGACGCCGCGTTCGGTGCTCGTCAGGTCCTTGGAGTAGACCACGCCAGGCCCCTCGGCCGAGAGCTTGAAAAGCACGTCCTCGCCTTCCCTGTAGCCGTCGGGAGTCTTTATCGGCATGAGCCCGAGCCTGTTCGCGATGTACTCGTCAAAGAAAGCAGAATTGTTCTCGTACATTGTTATGGCGTCTATGGCCAGCACCGGGACCTGCCCCATGCTCAGGCGCCTTATCGCGTTGGCAAATGCAGTGCCAGCATCCTTTAGGGTGAACGAAAGGTTCATGCCGCCATTGTCGCTTTTCACGTGTTCGAGTTTCATGGGAACGCCTCAGACGCGCCTGCCCCTTCTGCCGCCGGGCCTCTTGGTAGTATCTGTCGGTATCGGAGTAACGTCCTCTATCTTGCCTATGCGCAGGCCCGAACGGGCCAGGGCACGGACCATGGCCTGGGCTCCCGCGCTCGGAGTGCGGTCCAGGTGACCTCCCGGCGCGCGGATGCGCACGTGAATCGCGGTCAGGCCCCTCATCTTCGCCTGGTCGGCCGCCTTGAATGCAGCCTGCATGGCCGCATAAGGCGAGCCCTCTTCCCTGTCGCTCTTCACGATCATGCCGCCGCTCGCCTTGGCGATGGTTTCGGCGCCGCTCATGTCGGTTATGGTTATCAGCGTGTCGTTCTTGGACGAGAAAATGTGGGCAATGCCCCACTGCAGTTCCTTTGGCGGAACGCGCACTATCGGCGCTGCTGGCGGTGCGGCAGGAGGAGGCGAAGGGGGCTGCGATGGCGCGCCGCCCTTGGGCTCGTCCTTTCCGCTCTCGTCAGTTTTCAAATCTTTCTTTTCATCGGCCATTCAAATCAACTCAATGCATGGATCAATATTTGCGTTCATCTTGTGCCTATGCTCCCGGAGATGGGACCACGCCCGGGCTTGCGGGTGCGAGCTGCGCGGCGGTCGAACCGTGCCTCTTCGCCTCCTTTGCTTTCGGCTCTGGCACGGTAAGGTCGATGGGCCTGTAATAGGCGATGCCCTTCTCCTCGGCCATGGGCACCACGTAACCGGGGGCCGAAGTTTTCTGGCCGTTGATGGCTATGAAACCATGGACTATGAGCTGCCTTGCCTGCTTCACGGATTTTGCCAGGCCGAGCTTCACCACGCGCGTCTGAAGCCTTCGCTCCAGAATGTCGCGCATGCTGAGGGAAAGCAGGCCGTCGAGGGTCGCGCCTTCCTTGGTATAGCCGAGCCGGACCGTGCTTTTTACGAGGTTCTGCGACTCGAGCTTTCCCTGCTCGCCCAACGAAAGCATCCTGCGCGCCTCGTGCCTTATTTTCCTGAGCACTTTCTTCGCGCCCCAGAGCTCGCGCATGTTCTTGAGCCCGTACTCGCCCTTGAGCGCCTGCTCCTCGGTTATGCGCTCGGTATTCCAGATGCGCTTGGGCACGTCGTATTTCCGCTTCAGGCGTCTTGGGTCTCCCATTCATAATCACATCTAGTCAATCACGTTGCATTTACCTACTTCTTCTCCTCCTTCTTTGCCTCGGGCTTGGCGCCAGCGGCTGGCTTTGAGCCCATGGTCGGCTTCCCGCCCTTGGCCTCGGCGGCTGGCGCGGTTGCGGCCTTCTCGGCCTCGCCCGGCATCTTTCCGCCCTTTGGCTTGGCCTCGGCGGCGACTGCGGCTTCCTTGGCGGCCATGAGCGTCTTCCTCATGACTCCGACCGTCATGCCGCTTCTTCCACTCGTCCTCGAGTGCTGGCCCCGCACCTTTTGGCCGTATAAGTGCCTGTATCCGCGCCAGGTGTTCATGCCCTTGTCGCGTTCTATGTCCTGCCTCATGGAAAATTGGACGTCGGTGCTGATCACGTGCCTGTCCTCCCCGGTCTCGGGGTCCTTCTGCCTGTTCAGCAAGTAGTGGGGCACGCCGTATCTTTCCGGGTGCGAAAGAATCTCCTCGACCTTCTTCATCTGTTCGTCGTTAAGCAGACCTATGACTGTGTCATTCGCAAGCTTCATTTCCTCTATTGCCTTCTCCGCGAGCACGGTGCCGAGCCTGTCGCCGATGCCCTTCACGCGCATGACGGCCCTTCGCAAAGGTACGTCTCCGCGCATGTCCTTGCCCGCCAGGCGAACGACGCCGCGAAAGTCTTTTCCGTAATCCTTGGTCGGCATTATGGGCTTCTGCTCCTGGGGCCTTTTAGACTCGTGCTTGGAATCATGCCTGGGCTGCTGGCCGCCCGCCTCGCCGCCCTTGCCCTGCGGTTGCTGCCCCGGCTTCGCCTGGGCTGCGCCTGCGTCGGCCTTCCCGTGCTCTTTGTGTGGCGCATTGTGCGCCTTGGATTCTCCTTCGTCCTTCATATCAAAACCTCATGAAGCATGTCGTGAAATAATGCGCCGGGGATGGGAATCTCACGCCCCTTTCTTCCGAAAGAAAGGGGGTTTTGAACCCATAAGCCCTTGCGGGCACATGCTATCCGGCACAACATCTAACGTCGTTCAATGAAACTTTTCTGAAAAAGTTTCTTTCCAGGCATGCGCGATACCAGGTTCCGCCACCCCGGCAGGGTACATTATTGCACGAGTTAAGTATATAAGGCTTTTCGAGGCCCTTTGCAAGATATTTACGACGTGCGCTCGTGCCGCTCCGGGGCCCACGGCAAGCGAGAGGGCTGAAAACTGCGCCTCATCAGCCATAAGGCGCAAAAGCGTTTTAAATGTGAAAAGGCATATTGAAGAACTATTCTCGGGTGGTCAAATGGGTTCAAGTGTACGCAGTCGGGGCAGTCAGGATCGCATTTCGGTTGAGAGCTTGGGCGATGGCGGAAACAGGCTCAATGGCCCCGCGTTCAATCACCGTCTAATGGAGGTTCAACGGATATTTACGGACAGATACCCGGCCAGGCTCGTAAGGAGTACAAATGGAATTGGCGATGAGCTTCTGAAACCGGCCAGGAAGAGGGACTACAGAACTGACTGCCTTGTGGCCGTTCGCAAGGGCGAAACGATGGGCGCGTTATACTATACTATTTTACTGCCCGGAAATGGCGAGAACTTCACTCGCGCAATCATGCACGTGGAAAACCTCGCACTGAAAAAGAACGTGGAAGGCGAAGGGGTGGCAAGGCTCCTGGTTGACGAGGGATTCGGACGCGCCAGGGAGTATGCTGACAAGAATAGGACCAGTCTGCAATTATGCATAGGCGAATTGCCGCTGGAATGGCTGACAAAAAGCACAGAGAACGAGGGAAGGGCGGCGGCCATGACGGCATTGTTTGATCCCGCCGTGCCGACAATTTTGCAGAAGGATGGCGGCAAGCGGCAGATAATATATCATGCAAGGGCTAGTGCCGATGGCCCCATGCCCCTGATTCCGGTCATCACCTTCTTCAATGGCTCTGAAATCGTAAGCATGAGTTCCGAGGTCCGAAACGAGACGCATCTTAGAGTGCTAGATGAAATAGCCAGAACTGATTGGACGAATATGCCGCTGGTTCCACTCATTGGGAGAGGATATGCAGAACTGGATGCGGGGAATGGATTGCAGGCGCCCCTGCAAGTGGTCATAAGAAGTGTTTTCCGACGCAGTTCTGAAAAAGACGTCGACCAGGTGCTTGGGATCCAAGAGGGGAGCCATAATTCTATCAGGTCGTCCAATCCAGTCACCAGCACTACAGGGATACCCTTATGCCCTATCGACCTGCTGCCGATTAATGACATAGTTGAGACAGGACCACGTGAACAGCACTCGGGAAGAGAAGCCAGTAAAAACGGACGTGCGTGAAACCGGCTCAAACCACGTTTTCAATCTTCTCGTGCTTCTTCCACAGCCTCGGATAGGTGCCGGCCCGCATGACGACGCGCACGGTTTTCGCGGCAAGGCCCTTGGTGCCCGCCTTCATTTCCGATTCGGTCATCAGCGCCGTGGCAATGGCAACCAGCTCGCCCTTGAGCGACATCAGCATTATCGTGTCGCCCTTCCCCATGCCCTTCTCGAATTTCGCCACGCCGGGAAGCGCGAGCTGGGCGCCGGCGCAAACAGCCTCGATGGCGCCGTCGACGATGAACATGCGCCGGAAGCGCAGGGCCGACTCTACCGGATAAACGTATTTGCGGAGCAGGGAGTCATCGCCCCGCTCCTTCCAGAGCCACAGCGCGTCGCTCAGCTCCTGCAGCGTGCAGCACTGCTTCTCGGTGAAGCCCGCAGCGCGCGTGCGCCGGAGCTCAAGCATGTTCGCGCCGCTTCCCGCGCGCTTGCCTATGTCGTGGCAGAGCTTGCGCACGTAGGTGCCGGCCTCGCACGAGACGCGGAAAAGCGCGTCGCGGCCTTCGAGTTCCAGCAGCTCGAGCGCATAGATGCTCCTCTCTCGCTCGACACGCTTGACAGCGGAGCGCACGGGCGGCAGCTGCTTTATCCGGCCCACGTATTCCGAGAAAAGCCTGAGCACGAGGCCGCTGTCCACGTCCGCATGGAAGCGCATGATGCCGATGTATTCCTTGTCGCTCTTGAGCATGAAGGTGAGGGCCTTGGTCGCGTCGTCGAGGGCGACCGGCAGCACGCCGCTCACCTGCGGGTCGAGCGTGCCCGAGTGGCCGCTCTTCGCGGCTCCGGTCATGCGCTGCACCCAGGCGCCCACCTCGTGGCTGCTCGGGCCGCACGGCTTGTCGATGGGAATTATGCCGAGCCTTAGGTGCTGCTCGATGGTGCGCTTCGCCGGCTCGATGCCATAGTTAGGGTCCGTCTCGACCGCCATGCGCTCAATTAGTTCGGCCATCTAGACCGCCTTCTTTTTCTTTTTGGAGCCGTCGAATTTTGCAGCGTCGGCCGCTGGCAGCTGGGCGCCGGGAGTTTTGGCGCGAAGCGCCTTCTCGATTTGCGAAGCCAGCTCTTTGGGAGAGTATTTGCTGGAATCAAGCTCAAGGTCGAAGTTCGCATGGTTGTTGATGTCGATGCCGTAATATTTCCTGTAGCGCGCCCTGTTGTCCGCATCCCGGGCGCGCACGTGCACGAGGGCCTCCTGCTCGTTCATGCCGTCGCGCTTCGCGATGCGGCTCGCCCGCACCTTCTCGTCGGCATTTATCCACACGCGCAAATCGGCGTTCTTCACCATCCAGGGCCCGAGCCAGGTGGTGACTATGCAGTTGCCCTTCGCCGCCGCTTCCACGACGCGCGCGTCGAAATCCAGATCCATCTGCCTGTCCTGTCCGGCCTTCTTCTGCACGTCCATGAGGCTCACGCCTTCGTTCTTCGCATAGTCCTTGAACGTGAGGCTCACGAGGCGCAGCTTCAGTTTTTTTGCGAGCGCTTCGCCCGCGGAATTTTTCCCGGAGCCGGTCAGGCCGGCTATGCAAATTATGGTCATGCAATCACGCTTGTTTTGGCTGTGCGTCCGTTTCAGTAGGCGCGGCTTGCCCTGGCGCGGAATCCGACGAGGCCGGGGCACTCGCGGCAGCCTTCTCCTTTGCCTTGTTTGCCGTCCTCTTCTGCATCTGGCCGACGATTCCCTGCGCGAGCAGGCTCGAGAACAGGAAGGCAAGCCAGAACCATCCCACGGCGCCGAACTCGGCGCGCCAGTTCGGGAAGCGCTCGAAGTGCTGGATGAAAATCGGCAGCTGGAATGGCAGGGTTATGATGAAATCGGGGTAAAGCCATTTCGCGATTGCCGGCAGGATCAGGAGAAAGGGCAGGAGGAATATCAGGGGCTTGAACTGGAGTATCATGGACTCCTTGAGCAGCGCCGGGATGCGGCCGCTGTCGGAGTTCGCGCGGTCCATGTCCTTCTCATTGCCGTTCTTTATCGCATCCTGCTGCTTCTTGGTTATCTCCTGCATCTCCTTCTGTATCTGCTGCACGCGCTCGCGGTTCCCGAAGCGCTTGGTTATGGCGATTGAAATCAGCGCATAGGCCAGGCCTATCGCCGAAATGACGTAGAAAGCTTCCATTTTTTCACCGCTAGGCCTTGAAAGAACCGAGAAGCGCCTCGAGGCGCTCGACCGCCACATCCAGCTTCCCGTTCGCGTTGTCGATTATCAGCACGGGCGCGCCGCTCAGGACCGAATAGGCCGCGAGCATCGCCTCGTTGATCCTGATGTGCTCGGCCAGTTCCTCCCTGACCTGCGCGTCGCGGACGCGCGCGGTGTCGCTCTTGCGCCGTCCCAATATGTCTTCAAGCGGCGCGTTCACGAGCACGAGCGCGTCGACGCGGAGCTTGGCGAGAAGCGAATTGGGCAGGCCCGGGTAATAGCCCTGCGGGGTGTTTATCGAGCAGTGCGTGTCGAGTATGACCTTGCCGCCCATCTTCGAGAGCTTGTCGCCCACGGCGGCCTGTATGGTGCGCTGGTTCGCCACGCTCAATTTCCTCAGCTCGTCGCGCGAGCTGACCAGCTTCTTTTCCTTCGCGATATCGACCATCAGGTCGCCGTAGTTGACTACGGTCCATTCCTTGCGGTCCTTGCTGGCCTCGCCTAGAACGGTGGACTTGCCTGCGCCCGGAGTTCCCATTACTATGATCATACTCATCCCCCCACGAAACTTTTTGGCCATTTGCCGCTCGAATGCCTGCTTGAACGCGCCGCTCACTCCATGAACTTCCTCAGGTCAGGATAGATGTCGAACATGTGCTGCGCGCTCAGGTCCTCGTACATCTTGTGCAGAATGCCGACGGTAAGCAATATGCCAGTGCCCGTGCCCAGCGCGCCCGTAAGGTCGGCGAAGCTGGCCAGCAGGCCGACGAAAATGCTGCCCAGCACGGTGATGGTCGGTATGTATTTCTCAAGCACCTTCTCGACCACGCGCGGGTCGCGCCTGAAGCCGGGCACCTGCATGCCCGAGCGGTTGAGCTGTTCCGCGACCTCGCGCGGCCCCATGCCCGTGGTCTCAATCCAGAACTTTCCGAAAATCACGCAGAGGATTGTGAGCGAAATGACGTAGACGATGGCATGCACCCATTGCGGTATGCCGAGTATCGGGGTGGCCGTCGAAAGCAGTTCAAGGTACGCCGTGTAGCCTCCTGCGCTCAGCGGGCTGAAAGGGAGCGGCGTTATCAGGTAGAGCAGGCCGTCGGCTATGCGCGGGCCGTAGGGCGTGTTCTGGACGTTGATGATGTAGGGCAGATAGTCCGTGCCGCCGATGACCAGCGTCTTCTCGTAGGCTATGCGGGCCCAGACCTGCAGGTTGAGGAGTAGCGCCGAGGCCAGGATAACGGGGATGTTGGACACGTACATCAGCTTGATGGGGAACCTGCCCATGAAGCCGCGCGCCCGCTCGAACGACAGGGGTATCTCGACTTTCATGCCCTCCACGAAAATGACGACGAGGAAAACCACGATTGTGAATGCCAGGGGCAGCAGGGCGAGCAGGGCCTGAGGGATGGCGTCAGCGGCGCCGGCCTGCAGTTTTCCCAGCGCCCCCATCTGGGAGTCGAAGAGCAGCAGCACGGTTCCCTGGACTATGGAAAGCGAAACTCCGGCTGCGATGAACAGGCTGATGCCCGAGCCTATGCCGTACTTCGAAACTATTTCATCCAGGTAAAGCAGGATTATCGAGCCCATGGCGAGCTGTAAGATTACGAAGACGAGGGTGTACATCACGCTGCCGAAAAGCGGCGTGGCGCCGGCGGCCGTGCCGATGAGCGGAATGCCGCCCACGCTCACGAAGACCGCGGCCTCGAAGAAGCTCAGGATTATGGCCAGAAGCTTCTGCG